>CAZGCG010000271.1:0-5076 GCA_964524205.1 uncultured Sphingobacterium sp.
ACATAGGTTATCCTGCATTACCAATGGACGTAGGAAATGCCCGTGCAAGAGTTGGTGCTATCACCTATAGAAATAATCCTAAAGATGGCTTAATCAGGGATTTGGAAGCAAAATTTTATGTAAACAGCATCAAGCATGCTATGGATGATACCAAACGTCCTTCCGTAACGATTCATATGGATATGCCGGGCTGGAGTAACACACAGGGTACCTACCTGGAGGCTCAATTAAGGAATCGCGGCAAACATTCTATCAGCATGAAACTGGATGCTTATCATAACCGGGTAAAAGCAGACATGACCATGTATCCCGCCAACAGCGCCCCGATGTATATGCTAACATGGCCCGTTAATCATCAAACTGTAACGGGATTGTACCTTCAGGATCTGATTTCACTCAACGAAAAAAGCAGAATCGACTTTAAAGTCAGAATGGATGCCGCTTTCTCAAAGCTTAGCGATAAAATGGGACAAGACCAGTTTGCAGTATTGGGGTACGATGTCTCGAAACCGGTAAACAGGATGCTGAAAAATTTCAGCACAGGGTACACCCGATATCTGAATTCCGAATTTACACTGTATGCAAGCGCTGGCTACAGTGAGCGTTTACCGACTACATCAGAACGCTATGGCTTCTATCTCTTTAACAGGATGGATAACCACGATTATATCGGAAATCCGGATTTAAAAAATGAGAGTGCATTAAATGCAGGTTTAAATATTATCTATTCAGTAAATAATATTTCTGTTAAGCTAAGTGGATTTACAAGCTACTTGCAGAATTATATATTGGGACAAACCCAAACAGGTCTAAGTGTAATGACTATAGGTGCAGATGGTGTTCGCGGATATACCAATATTCCATCAGCCAGAATCAGCGGAGCAGAAAGCAGCCTGAATTATCAGTTTGCCAACAGCCATTTCACGCTGAACAATACCCTTAAATGGGTTCATGGCCGGGATAATTCAGGGAATCCTCTCCCCCTGATCTCTCCTTTAAAATCGATTACCGGGCTGAGGTTTAACCATGAAAAACTATTCGTTCAGGCAGAGAGCGAATTAAGTTCTGGACAGAACAGAGTAAGTACGGCATTCGGTGAAAAAACCAGTCCGGGCTTTTCAATCTTTAACCTGCGTAGTAGTTATACCTTCAATCTGGCAAAATACAATCTTGAATTCTCTGCAGGAATCGAAAACATTCTGGACGAAGCCTATTATGAACACCTCGATTGGGGTAAAATGCTTCGTCCTGGAAGAAATATATATTCAATGTTATCTCTGAAATTTTAGAAAATTGAATTTGTAATTGTACAGTTTGATACAAAGAATCAGACATTGCGAGTTTATAAATTAGAACCATTTTGAAAGAGAAATGACAGGTATAATAGCATGGGTAGAAATCGTAGTACGGCCGTTGGCACCGCTCCTCTGGTCGGTGTTTCCACCGACCAGAGGATATAAGAATATGGTACCGAAATCACCGACTAGTGTGAAAGGAAAATGCTAAAAAGGCTCTCGCTAAGACGCAGAGACGCGAAATATATCATTTAGATTTATTTTGTGGCTCTTTGCGTCTTAGCGTCTCTGCGAGAGTAAAACATTTGAAAAATCTAAATGATAATTTAAAAGCCTCCATAACATGTCATGGGTAGAATGAGAGAAGAATAAATAATCCAAGCAATAAAAACAATAAGGCCCGACACCATATTTTCATTGATTTTTTCTTCGACAAAAACTCCTGTTATTTTTCAAATCAGCAATATCTGCCTTACATTCGGGGCAGTATAAAAAATGCAGTATTAAAATTCCATGAAAAACCTAAAAATAGCGATAAGTGGTTACGGAAGTATTTCGGCTTTGGGTATAAACAGTGAATCTGTATGGAACAAATATCTGGATAATCAGCATCGTTTTCAGAGGGAGCAGATAATTAACAAACCTGAATGGCTTGCAAGACTTTCAATTGAGGCGAAAGAAGTAATTAGCAGTCTGACTAAAGACAAGAAATACCAGCAGATTGACCCCAGCGTACTTTATGCTATTGCAGCATCAAGAATCGCCGTAAAGCAGGCAGGATGGAATACCAGTGAAGGATTTGGTATTAATATGGGTTCATCAAGAGGAGCTACTGCAAGCTTTGAAAAATATCACAGTGAATTTATTGAGAGCGGTAGCCAAAAAGTAAATCCACTGACCTCTCCCGGCACCACATTGGGGAATATTGCCAGTTGGGTTGCCTGCGACCAGAATATAAGCGGGCCAGCCATTTCGCATTCTGCTACCTGTTCAACGGCTTTACAATCGATTGCCAATGCCGCTGCATGGCTCCAGGCTGGCTTTTGCACCCGCTTTCTGGCCGGAGGCAGTGAAGCGCCCTTAACCCCTTTTACAATTGCCCAAATGAAGGCACTCAAAATATATTCTGCACTTGATCAGGATTATCCCTGCAGGAGTATGGATCTTATAAAAGCGCAAAATACCCTGATTCTGGGGGAAGCTGCGGCCTGTTTTTGCCTGGAGCTTAATTCTGAGAACGCAATTGGATTTATTACAGGTATAGGTTTTGGAACAGAGATCATCAGCCATGGCGCCTCTTTATCAGCAAATGCGGACTGCCTGCAAAAATCAATGCAAATGGCTCTTGAAGGTCATCAACCCGGAAGTGTTGACGCAGTAATTATGCATTCGCCGGGCACTATTTTGGGCGACATCTCTGAAATGACAGCAATTGAAACCATCTTCGGTAAAAATAAGCCCCTTTTAACCGGAAATAAATGGAAAATCGGACATACTTTCGGTGCTTCCGGTGCTATGAGTCTTGAAATGGCTCTTTTAATGATGAAACATGATCAATTCATTCAGGTGCCATATCTTCCCCTGCAAAAACAGTCGAAATCGCTGCAAAAAATCCTTATAAATGCTGCAGGTTTCGGCGGAACAGCTTTCAGCATTCTGCTTGAAAATAATCCTCAAAACTGATCAGGATCATTTTTATCTTTAATTTAGAACCTAATTTTGCCGCATGTTAATTTACAAGCAATTCACTTTCGATTCAGCTCATTTTCTTCCTAATGTTCCAGAGGGACATAAATGTGCTAATATGCATGGCCATACCTATGCACTCAGTGTTTTCGTGGAGGGTAAACCCGATAAAAAAACCGGATGGATCATTGATTATGGAGATCTTAAAATGCATATCAAACCGGTTATTGAAATTCTGGACCATCATTTATTGAACGAAATACCCGGACTCGAAAACCCAACCAGCGAAATCCTGGCCATCTGGTTATGGAACAAATTAAAGCCCCTGATCCCTGGATTAAAAAGGATTGAGTTAAAAGAAACCCCTACTTCAGGGGTGATTTACGAAGGAAGCTGAATTCAGATTTTCTGCAGAACTGATCTTTACTAAAAGTTGCCCGATGATTTCATCGGCCTCAGCCTGATTAAAATCTTCATGTTCCTTCTTTGAAACACCCAGAGTACTAAGATCTATATGTATATCAGGTACAATCCCATGCTGACTCAGGCAAGCTTTGGAGCAAGCAAGCGGACACCCGTCAAGTACTATTATTTTTCTTCCTGAAAGTGCTGTTCTGACAAGTTTCTTTACTCCACCCCCAACACCAGCAATACACGACATATCTGCAATACCCCAACGGTCTAATCTTACAGCGATATAATTAGCCATTTGAGCAGCACTCGAACATCCCGAGCAGGAATAGATCAATGGTTTCCTTAAATTCATTTTTAAAAGATTGTTTAAAACAAATAAAAGATAATTTTATCTTTTATTAAAATCTTAGCATACATTTGAGCAGGTTTTAAATAAAATCTGATAAAAGAATGATAAAGTACCCGATAAATTCAAAGAGTATTGTAACAGATGTAACAGTTGAAGAGATGAATGAAGCGGATATTTGATTATCATTTAAACCTTAAAGTATAAGATCATGAGCTACTATTTTTCTAAAATCCTAAACACTGATTTTGATTCAGCGATCTCCAGAGTTACAGATGAACTTAAAAAAGAAGGCTTCGGTGTACTTACTGAAATTGATGTCAAAGAAACCTTTAAAAAGAAACTTGACGTAGATTTCCGCAAATACCGTATCCTGGGTGCCTGCAATCCAAACTTCGCATTTGAGGCAATTAAGTCTGAGGACAAGGTCGGTACTATGCTGCCCTGCAATGTAGTTGTCCAGGAACACGAAGATGGTAAGATTGAAGTTTCGGCAATTGATCCGATTGCCTCAATGATGGCAATAAAAAATGATTCACTTGGAGAAGTCGCTTCTTCAGTAAGCAGCAAATTACGCAGAGTAATCGAAAATCTTTAGAAATCAGCAATCATGACACATGAAATTGAGACCCAATGGATGGGTAAAATGCAGTTCAATGCCTTAGTCAACGGTCATACAGTCATTATGGATGCACCTGAAAAAGTTGGAGGCGAAGATAATGGTCCTATTCCGAAACCCTTTGTACTGACAGCCCTTTCGGGTTGCACTGGGATGGATGTTGTAGCCTTGCTAAGAAAACTTGGACAAGCGATTGATGATTTTGATATCAAAGCAATTGGTGAAATAAGCAAACAAGCACCGATTGAATACATCGCTATACACCTGATCTATAATTTTAAAGGTTCTGATTCTGCAAAGGATGCAGCAATTAAAGCCGTTACCGATTCTCAGGAAAAATACTGCGGAGTAAGCAGCATGCTCAAAAAGGCTCTTCCGGTAACATGGGAAGTAAATTATAACGATATTCAAATATTCACGAATAAAAATGAGGAACTAAGCCTGAGCTTATAATTCCTCATTTTTTCTATTCTAATGTAATTTCGATATAACACCTTGCCGGGCTATTTTAAATTGAATAATTTTCTCTTGTTCCAGAAAGCAAAGTCTTTGACTCTTCGGTCCTGTTAGTCGCTGGAAAGCATACTGATAGCTCTGGGCTGCCCGTCCCAATGAAATACAAACCCGGGTAAAATAAACCTTGCCGGAGGAGGTAGCTTCCGGCTATTGGAAATTTGAAATAAAACGCGATTTCTTGCCGGAAATACTCCGGAGGA
>CAZGCG010000272.1:0-5075 GCA_964524205.1 uncultured Sphingobacterium sp.
TTATCTTTAACAATTTCGATGTCTATTCCTACCGCCTTACTCTTACTAACCATCACGGCAGCGTAATCATAAGAATGACTTAATGAAATATGGTGGGGGAAATTACTTAAATAGGGTTTACCACTTGAATCTACCTTACAGTCAATATAATTGTCCGTATCCATCATTCTCCGAAGCAGCACACGCGTGCTGAGCCAATGCATATTGCGTTTACCATTAATAAGCGTATCCAGATAAGATAATTCATGTTCCTTCAACTGTAACTGAGCCAGTAATTCATCTGCACTTTCTTCGATCTTCCAGATTGCAAAAGATGTATTGCGGTCAATTTCCCGGTGGTAAGCAAGAGCCATTCTTAAAAATAAAATACCTGCAAAACTATCTCAAATTAATCATAATTTAGACCAAATCTTATGCTTATTTATGATACTTTCTGATAAACTCATTCTGGAAGAAATTGAAAGAGGAAATATAATTATTGAACCCTTCAAAAAGGAGTGCTTAGGTACCAATTCTTATGATGTTCATCTGGGGAAATACCTGGCAACATACAGAAACAGGGTTCTGGACGCTAAACTTCATAATGAGATTGACCATTTCGAGATTCCAAAAGATGGTTTTGTACTTCAACCCAATACCCTGTACCTTGGTGTTACTCTCGAATATACTGAAACTCACAGGCATGTGCCATTTCTCGAAGGAAAATCAAGTACCGGCAGACTTGGAATAGACATCCATGCAACCGCCGGAAAGGGAGATGTGGGTTTCTGTAATACCTGGACTTTGGAAATATCATGTACACAACCGGTAAAGATTTATGCCGGTATGCCTATCGGACAATTAATCTATTTTGTAGTTGATGGTGATGTGGAGACCATGTACAATACAAAACTCAATGCCAAATACAACAATAAGACCACAAAACCCGTTGAAAGTATGATGTGGAAGAATTCATTCTGAGCATCAGCAGTAAAATAAATCGTATATTATACATAGTTAAGCCTCAATTTAAAAAACTGAGGCTTAAATTTTTACTGACACCAATTTTTCGGGTTGAACCTGGCTTACAAGTATACCGGCGTTAGATTTTTTATTCAGCATAATGTTTATGAAAAAATACTTCATTATCATATTTTCTATAATATTCTCAGCATCTGTGTTGGGATTTATAATTGATGATGAGCCCCTGAAGAAGATTCTTACTCAGATAGAAAAATACAGACTGCAATACCCACAGGAGAAGGTTCATTTGCATCTTGATAAACCTTATTATGCAATTGGCGATAATATCTGGTTTAAGGCATATGTAGTTAATGCTGAGAAAAATGAATTATCTACCCTGAGTAGAATCTTATACGTAGAATTGATCAACGATAAGGATTCAATTAAGAAATCTCTGAAAATTCCATTGGAGATGGGATTAACCTGGGGGGATTTTACACTTACTGACTCGCTAAGAGAGGGAAATTACAGAATTCGGGCATATACTACATGGATGCGAAATTTTGGAGAAGAATACTTCTTCGATAAAACCATTACTATAGGTAATTCTATTTCTAATACTGTTTTAACTCAGGTTGATTATTCATACACTAAAGACCCGCGCGGTCAAAAAGTATTAGCCAAAATTAATTATAGCGATATGGCTGGTCAGCCGCTAGCTAATAAGGAGGTTAGCTATCATGTTGAACTAGACTTCAGAAGTATTCTGAAAGGAAAAGGCATTACTGATGCAATGGGAAACCTTCAGGTTAGTTTTGTAAACAATCAGCCTTTCGTATTAAAGTCTGGAAGAATCAGTACAACTATCCGTTTAGATGATAAGAGCAGTGCCAATAAAAACTTTCCTGTTAAATCAACCTCTAATGAATCTGCTGTTCAGTTCTTCCCTGAAAGCGGGGATCTGGTCAATGGAATCAGTTCAAGAATTGGATTTAAGGCTGTGAGTTCAGACGGACTTGGGATCAATGTCAGTGGTTATATCAGCAATCAAAATAATGTCCGTTTGGCTGATTTTAAATCAGAACATGCAGGAATGGGTCACTTTAGGTTATTACCTCAAATTACTGATAGCTATACTGCTCATATTACTTTTGAAGATGGGTCAGAGAAGGCTTATCCACTGCCAAAGGTAAAAGCGAGCGGATATGTTTTATCTGTGAGTAACACCGATACAGATGAGCTCAAAATCAGGGTATCAACAACCGAAACCGCCAAACCGGATGAAGAAATTACTCTTATTGCGCAAAGCAACGGACAGGTACATTTTGTATCAAAAAATAAACTCACTTCGAAAACCTTCAATGCTAGCATCCCTAAAAAACGTTTTCCAACAGGAATACTTCAATTAACACTCTTTTCTGCTCAAAATGAGCCTGTTGCAGAGCGGCTTGTATTTATAAACCATTCCGACTTTTTACAGATTGATCTGAGCGCTGACAAGCCAGAGTATAAAAAAAGGGAGAAAGTCAAACTGACCCTTGACACAAAAGACCCTGAGGGTAAACCTACACTCGGGAGTTTTTCTATTGCGATTCTGGATGAATCAAAAGTACCCTTTAATGAGGCTGATGAAACTACTATAATGTCAAACCTTCTGCTCAGTTCAGATTTGAAAGGTTTTATTGAACAGCCCAATTATTATTTTGATGAAATAAACGAAGAAAAAATCAGGCAGCTTGATATCCTGTTACTGACTCAGGGATGGCGACGATTCGAGTGGAAAAATATACTGACAGACAATTATGCAACATTGGTATATCAACCCGAAACCAATTTGCAGGTAAGTGGCAAGGTAACTACAATGACAGGCAAACCTGTGATTGGGGGTAAGGTTACCCTATTCTCTGCATCAGGAAACGTTTTTATGCTCGATACAATTACCAATGTTAACGGAGAATTCAGATTTGACAATCTGAATTTTAACGATAGCACGAAATTCGTAATTCAGGCAAGAAATGAAAAAGACCGAAAAAATGTAGAAATTGTGCTTGACAGGATTCCACCACAGTTGGTTACAAAGAACAAAAACGAGGCTATGCTGGAACTAAACGTTAACCGCTCCATGCTTCCCTACCTGAAGAATAGTCGCACCCAGTTCGATGAACTCAGGAGATATGGTGTAATTGGTAGAAATATCCTTCTTGATGAGGTAAAAATAGTTGAGCGAAAACAGGAAGTAAAATATTCCTCGAATCTTAATGGACCGGGAAGGGCTGATGCGGTAATCAAGGCTGATCAGCTTCAGAATTGCTATGATCTTGCGATATGCCTGCAGGGAAGAGTTGCCGGTTTAATTATTCGGGATGGTATGGCTTATCTGATGAGAAATATGGGTTCTTCATTTAGAGGGCCGGTACCGATGCAGGTAGTTGTAGATGGGTCCTTTTTGGGTCCTGAATTTCTATCAGTCATTAATGTCCAGGATGTAGAAACAGTTGAAGTACTGAAAAGCGGAGCAAACAGCGCTATTTATGGTTCAATGGGAGGAGGAGGCCTGCTCATCATAACTACCAAACGTGGTGAAGTCAATAATAATTACAGATCATATTCACCCGGAATAATGAGCTATAAACCTCAGGGATTCTTTAAGGCAAGGGAGTTTTATGCGCCAAACTATGATGATCCTGCAATTAATACAAAGATTCCTGATCTGCGGACTACGATTTACTGGAATCCAAATGTTATAAGTGATACTACCGGTAAAGCAAATATTGAATTCTTCAATTCTGATGGAACAGGTAATTATAAAGCAATTGTTGAAGGTATAAATATCAATGGATCAATAGGAAGAAAGGTTTTCAGATATAGCGTTAAATAGAAAGATGAATACAATAAAAGTCAGGATTAAAGATAAAATTGCCGTGCTTTCTCTGGATCGCGGTCGTTCAAATGCTATAAATTCAGAAATGGTTTCTGAACTGCATCAAATGATAAGAAATATCGAAAATGATGATTCTATTGCCGGACTTATTCTAACCGGAAAAGATGGTTTCTTTTCGGCGGGGTTGGATCTTATCGAACTATATAACTATGATGAAGATCAGATCAAAGAATTTTGGATTGAATTTTTAAGCCTGGTAACCTCTATGGTTTCATTTAAGAAACCCATGATCGCTGCTATCAGCGGACATAGTCCGGCAGGTGGCTGTGTTCTTGCAATTTGCTGTGATTACCGGATAATGGCCGAAGGAAAGTTTATCATCGGATTGAATGAAGTTCCTGTAGGTATCATTGTTCCTGAAAGTATTTTCCATCTTTATGCATTCTGGCTTGGAAATGCTCCAGCTTACCGTGCTTTGCTTGAAGGCAAATTGATGAATACTCAGGAAGCATTGAGTGCCGGGCTGGTTGATGAGCTTGTAAGCCCTGAAAGTATCCTGCACGCCGCTGAGCGTAAAATGCTAACATACATACAGCTTGAACGTAAAACCTGGCAACAAAGCAAAATGAATATCCGCGAAGATCTCCTCAAAAAGGTAAGTGCTGATCAGACTGAAATGCTTGGGCATATGCTTGAACAATGGTGGTCGCCATCAACACGCTCCATATTAAAAACAATCATTCAAAATCTTCAACAAAAATCTTCCTGATATGTATAATGAACCCATGTTACGTGATAATGCCCTGAGCGGAAAAACAATCATCGTTACCGGTGGTGGAACTGGTTTAGGCAGGGCCATGAGCACTTATTTTCTTAAACTAGGCGCTAATGTGGTTATCACGAGCCGCAAGATGGATGTTCTTGAAAAAACTGCTGCAGAGATGCAGGAAGAAGCATCTGCTGATGGCAGAGAACTTAAGGCAAAAGTACTTCCCGTTCAATGTGATGTTCGTAAGCCTGAAGAAGTTGATGAAGTACTTAAGAAAACCCTCGAAACTTTTGGCCAGGTGAATGGTTTACTGAATAATGCAGCCGGAAATTTTATTTCTCCAACAGAAAGACTATCTCCAAATGCATTTTCAACTATCATTGATATCGTTTTAAAGGGTACAGCTAATTGCACAATGGCTGTAGGAAAACACTGGATCAAAGAAAAACAAGCCGGAACAATATTAAATATTGTAACAACCTA
>CAZGCG010000273.1:0-5065 GCA_964524205.1 uncultured Sphingobacterium sp.
CTTTTTTTGCTGCCGAAGCTATTGCATCATCAATATCCCCCAGTCTGTCAACCAGCCCATTCTGAAGCGCTTCGGTACCACTCCAAACTCTTCCCTGGCCGATGCTGTCAATATATGCCTGTGATTTTTTACGTCCATCAGCTACTTTTTGGGTAAAGGTGCTGTAAGTGCGATTTACTTCCTGTTGAAAGATCATCCTTTCTGCATCCGTCAATGGGCGGCTTACTGTACCTAAATCAGCAAATTTGCCGGTTTTAACTCCATCAAAAGTGATTCCGAGCTTGTTTTTAAAGAAATTCTGCATATTGGGAATGATACCAAAAACTCCAATTGAGCCTGTAATTGTGTTGGGTTGTGCAAAGATTGAATCTGCTGCACAGGCAATATAATAACCACCTGAGGCTGCTACATCACCCATAGAAACGATTACCGGTTTGGATTTTTTTGCGAGAACCATTTCACGCCAAATGACATCCGATGCCAGGGCACTGCCACCGGGAGAATTTACCCTGAGCACTATAGCCTTAACTTTAGTATCCGTACGTGCTTTGCGGATAGCCCTTGAAATTCTATCTGAACCAATTGATTCATCATTTCCTTCACCGCTTATTATATCACCATTGGCATAGATTAGGGCAATACGATCCGATGCGGATGCTTTCTTTTCATCCGGAGCAGGGGCATATTCTTCAATACTTACCGATTTGAGGTCCTTTTTCTTGTCTGTTCCGGTACGGGATTTTAACTCATCAAGCACTTCATCTTTATATTTAAGACCATCGATCATCTTGTAAACCAATGCATCTTTTGGATTTCTGACTTTAGCACTGTCTGCAAGAGAAAATAGTGTGCTTTTTGGTATTTTTCTGCTTTTTGAGATTTCAGATAGGAAATGATCGTACATAGAACCAAGGAAAGAGGTCACTTGGAGACGGTTGGGTTCACTCATTTTATCAAGGATGAATGGTTCAACAGCACTTTTAAAGGTTCCAACTTTTATGATCTGTGCTTCAATATCAAGCTTCTCAAGTGAACCCTTGAAAAACATCATTTCTGAGCTCAATCCCCTGAAATCTATCATTCCTTCAGGATTGAGGTATACTTTATCTGCGACAGAGGCCAGGTAATAAGCCCCCTGAGTATAAACTTCACTATACGCCAAAATGAACTTTCCGCTCTTTCTGAAATCTATCAATGCATTTCTGATCTCTTCAATTGTCGCAAAACCCGCAGCTAAAGATGAAACATCAAGATAAATGCCTTCGATATGATCATCTTTCTTCGCTTCTTCCAGACTTAAAAGAATCTCGTTAAGACCGAGAGTTTTTTTATTATCAAAACCCATAAAACTGAAATCAGAAAATGGATTCTTATCCGTCCGTTCTTTAATGGGGTAATCCAGACTTACATGCAAAATACTGTTGGATGTTGGCATGACTTTACCCTCATTGCCTGCAGTAGATACCATTCCAACTATCAAGGCAATCAGAAGTATGAAAACAAGGAAAAATGATAAGATAAAACCTACCATTGATGCGAAAACAAATTTGAAAAACTCTTTCATAATCAGAAACAAATATATTATCTATGCAAGTATACAAATTACAGATACAGAATTTGGCTATTTGTTACATGGAATAACTTAATTAGATGTATATCACCTATTTATTACTTGGAGGCAATCTTGGTGACAGGAGGAAATACATTGCATTGGCTATTGCTGAGATAGAAGCAAAGATTGGAAATATCACTAAGCGTTCATCCCTTTATGAGACAGCCTCATGGGGAAAGCATGATCAGCCTGATTTTTTTAATCAGGTAATTGAAGTTAAAACTAGCCTCAAACCTCAGGAATTATTATCCGGTATATTAAGTATTGAAGCTCAACTGGGTCGTAAGCGTATTGAAAAATGGGGTTCAAGAATCATTGATATTGATATTTTACTTTACCAAGACCAGGTAATTAATGAACCTGAACTGATTGTTCCTCATCCTTACCTGGCCTTCAGAAGATTTTGCCTGATGCCATTATGTGAAATTGCTCCCGAATTCATTCATCCTCTCTTGAAAAAAAATATTCAGGAATTGCTGATTGAATTGTCTGATGATTTATTTGTAAAAAGGCTATCTTAGAAAATTGTTTTCAAACTAAAAATTAAAGATTAAAGATGGATAATGCTGGTTTCAAGTTGGATTTATCATACCTGAAAGATGTTGCAAGTGGCAGCGATGAATTTATGATTGATATGATTGATCTGTTTCTTGATCAAACCCCTGCTTATTTCGAACAGCTTGAGCAGTTTATTAGTGAAGAAAACTGGTCTAAAGTAGCCGATATAGCACATAAAATTAAGCCAACCCTGGCTTTTATGGGCGTTGACTCTGCAAGAGAGAGCATGGCCGAAATTGAGCAGAATGCGCGAAATTTAATAAATCTGGAAACGATATCCCCGGCATTTCAAAAACTTAAGGAAATGTCTGTGCAGCTTTACAAGCAATTAGCAGAGGTGAAAGCCAGTTTGCAGAATCCTTCTTGATTTTATATTTTCAAACACCATTCTGTTAGTCTGAACCTTGATTCAGGTGATTTAGTTGATTAATATGATTATCTAATCACTACAATCACTCTAATCAAAAAAATCACAGTTCAGACATTATGCACCTTTTGTCTGAACCGAGATTCAGGTGATTTATTTGATTCATATGATTTTATAAATCCTACTAATCCTAAAATCCTAATTCAGACCAATAACTGTAATCCCTTATTTCCTCAATAGATTTTTGTCTGCGGTTCTGAACTGAACCAGGGATATCAGAAAGTAGATTATAATAATAACCGGAACTCCTTCAAATTTTAAAAACAATAAGAGGAGCACAGATGAAATTATCAGAATATAGCGAAGCAGGTTTTCCTTAAACTTTAATGATTTAAATTTCAGTGAAATCAATGGCACTTCTGCAACTAATAGTAAGCTCATGATTATACTGAAGAGCACCAGAAACCATTGATTCAGAATAAAACCGGCAAAATAGGTATTGCTATCGCCAATAATTAAAGGAAAAGACCCGATTAAAAGTGCATTTGCCGGGGTAGGAAGGCCTATAAAATTCTCGGATTGCCTTGTGTCTATATTAAACTTGGCGAGTCTTAAGGCCGAAAAGACAGCGATTATAAACGCCGAAAAGCTCAGCCATGAGGCTCCAAAATCTATTTGCGGAGAAAGGGCAAAGAGTTGGTAGATAATTACTGAGGGTAAAACCCCAAAACTTACCATATCTGCCAGTGAATCCAATTCCTTGCCGATGTCTGAGTAAGCTTTTAATAACCTTGCCAGCATCCCATCAAAAAAATCGAACACTGCTGCAATTACTATCGCATATGATGCCCAGATCAGATTTCCCTGGAAGGCAAAAACAATCCCCAGGCAGCCGCTGAACAGGTTCAGGCAGGTTACAGAATTTGGGATATGCTTCTTCATCTGAAATTATTTTGGTTCAGCCCGATTCTATTAATCCAATAGAATGAACTCTGATCTGATCAGATCAGGAGTTCATTGATATCAGGAATTCCTCGTTTGTTTTTGTACCACGCATTTGTGATTGTAAAAACTCCATCGATTCCTGAGAATTCATGTCAGCAAGGTGATTACGCAAGATCCAGATCCTTTGCAATGTATCCTTATCCAGCAGTAAATCATCACGACGCGTACTTGAAGCGGTAAGGTCGATCGCAGGGAAAATACGCTTGTTAGAAAGTTTTCTGTCTAACTGAAGTTCCATGTTACCTGTTCCCTTAAATTCTTCAAAAATCACTTCATCCATTTTAGAACCTGTCTCGGTAAGAGCCGTCGCAAGGATAGTTAATGAACCGCCATCCTCAATGTTTCTGGCCGCACCGAAAAAGCGTTTAGGCTTATGTAATGCATTTGCATCCACACCCCCGGATAATATTTTACCTGAAGCAGGTGCTACAGTATTGTATGCTCTTGCCAGACGGGTAATGGAATCGAGAAGAATAACCACATCATGTCCGCATTCAACCATACGCTTAGCTTTTTCAAGCACAATGTTGGCTATCTTAACATGGCGTTCTGCAGGTTCGTCGAAGGTAGAAGAAACTACCTCGGCACGTACGCTTCTGGCCATATCCGTAACCTCTTCCGGACGCTCGTCAATCAGCAAAATGATCAGGTAAACTTCAGGATGGTTTTTAGCAATCGCATTCGCCACATCCTTAAGGAGCATGGTTTTACCTGTTTTAGGCTGTGCCACGATCAATCCACGTTGTCCTTTACCAATTGGAGTAAACAAATCAATGATGCGTGTAGAGTGATTTGCCGTATCTACAAAAAGGTTTAGTTTTTCAGTTGGAAATAATGGGGTAAGGTAATCAAATGGTACTCTGTCGCGTACCTCTGCCGGAATACGGCCATTGATTGCTTCAACTCTTACTAAAGGAAAATATTTTTCACCTTCTTTTGGCGGACGGATGCTGCCTCTTACGGTATCCCCGGTCTTAAGTCCGAAAAGCTTTATTTGTGATTGAGAAACGTAAATATCATCAGGTGATGAAAGATAATTATAATCAGATGATCTTAAAAAACCATAACCATCCGGCATGATCTCCAAAATTCCTTCATTGACAATAACATTATCAAAATCCATATTTATTACAGGAGCTTCCTGACTTCTTGGGTTTTGATTTTGATTTTGGTTTTGCCTGCGTTCAAATTTTCTTGGCTCTGCCTGTTCTGCCTGTTTAACCTCTTTACTCTCCTGTAATGTATCAGCAGGGCTTTCAGAATCACTTACATTCTGAACAGGATCAATTGCGGGGATATCATCATCCTCAGGAAAATCAAATGTGCGGGTATTATCCAGCGGGACTTCCTTATGTTGTTTGCTTTCAGCAACAGGTTTAGTGCTGCGAAGACGTTTCCGCGGTCTTGCACCCGAATCAGAAGGTTCAGCTGCATCAACACTCTCGGTTACTGCTTCATTATTTTCGGTCGCAGGGGAGGTTTCTGCAAATTCAAGAATCTTGGATATCAGATCCTGTTTACGT
>CAZGCG010000274.1:0-5042 GCA_964524205.1 uncultured Sphingobacterium sp.
GAAATCGTTACAGCAATATAGCATTCCGTTTACCGGATTAAAACTTGGAGTTCATGATTTTGAATTCGAAGTGAATGATGCATTTTTTAGTGGGTTTGAATACTCGCTGGTTAAGAGCTGAAGTCTTAAGGTAGAACTTGAACTGGATAAGCAGGAAACAATGATGATCCTGCATTTTCATATTTCAGGTGAAATGAAACTGGGATGTGATGTTTGCCTTGCTGATTATCCTTATTCTGTTGAAATTAAGGAGAGGCAGATTGTCAAATTGAATGGAAACGAAGATCTTGAGGATGATACCGAAGAGATCATTGTTTTAAAGAGAAGTGAAACTGAGATCAATGTAGCAACACTGATCTATGAGTTTATCACTCTTGCAGTACCATATATCAGTCGTTGTGCTGATGAAGGAAATACTGAATGGTGTGATAGTGAAATGATTGCCAAGCTGCAGCAACTGGCTCCGGGGCCAAAGGAAGTTGAAGAAGAAGAAATTGTCGACCCAAGGTGGGAAGCATTAAAGAAAATAAAAAAGTAATAAATTAATACATAGGAACAAATGGCACATCCAAAACGGAAAATATCCAAATCAAGAAGAGATAAAAGAAGAACTCACTATAAAGCAGTTGCTCCGGGTTTAACTACCTGCCAAACTACTGGTGCAGTACATTTACCTCACCGTGCGTATACAGTTGACGGAAACTTGTATTACAACGGAAAGATGGTAATTGAAAATACCTCTATTGCCTAAGTTACCATTCTGATATGAAGATTGGCTTAGATATAATGGGTGGAGATTTTGCTCCCAAAGCAGCAGTTTTGGGTGCAATAGAAGCTCAAAAAGCCTTATCGGCAGACCAAAAATTAGTTCTTTTCGGGGATAAAGATCAGGCTCTGCCTTTTATAACAGAAGCAGGAATTGATCCTGATGTTTTCGAATTTGTTCACACCACCGAAATGATCGGCATGGGAGAACACGGAACAAAATCTGTACTACAGAAGCCTAACTCAAGTATCAGTCTGGGATTTCATTACCTTAAAGAAGGTAAAATAGATTCCTTTTCATCGGCAGGAAACACCGGAGCGATGTTAGTAGGGGCTATCTTTAGCGTAAAGCCAGTTCCGGGAGTTATTCGTCCCGCCGTTGCAACCAATGTGCCTAAATTAAAATCCGGCTTCGGAATTATGCTGGATGTCGGGGCAAATGCCGACTGTAAACCTGAAGTTCTGGCTCAGTTCGGGATGCTAGGCAGCTTATATGCAGAACATGTATACCATATTCAGAATCCAAAAGTGGGTTTAATGAATCTGGGTGAAGAGGAAGAAAAGGGAAATGTTCTTACCCAATCCACATTCCCTCTGCTGCAAAAATCTGAAATCAATTTCATAGGTAATATTGAAGGCCGGGATTTGTTCAACGACAAAGCAGATGTTATTGTCTGTGATGGGTTTACAGGAAATGTAATGTTGAAATTAGCCGAAACCTTTTATATTCTTACACTCAAAAAAGGATTTAAGGATGAATTCTTTGACCGTTTCAATTATGAACAATATGGGGGCAGTCCTATTTTGGGAGTAAATGCGCCTGTTCTGATTGGCCACGGCATCTCTAGTCCGGAAGCAATTAAGAATATGGTACTTTTATCCCGAACCATGATCGAAAGTCAGTTCGTCGATAAGATCAAAGAAGCTTTTAAATAATTATTTCCAATTTATCATGTCTAAAGTTCATGCTGCTATAACAGCCGTTAATGCTTTCGTTCCCGAGTATATTCTTACTAACAAGGAACTTGAAGGGATGGTTGAAACCAATGATGAATGGATTACCAGCCGTACAGGCATTAAAGAACGCCGCATCCTGAAAGGAAATCTGGGAACCTCAGATATGGCCACCCATGCTGTAAATGGTTTGCTTGAGAAGCGTGGGATTAGCGCAACGGAGATCGACCTTATTATTTTCTGTACTACAACTCCCGATATGGTATTTCCGGCCTCAGCAAATATCCTTGCCCACAAAATTGGTGCAGTTAATGCCTGGGGTTATGATCTTAATGCTGCATGTTCGGGTTTTCTATACGGATTGGCGACAGGTTCTCAATTCATTGAAACTGGTAAACATCAGAAGGTTTTGGTGGTAGGAGGAGATAAAATGTCGTCTATCATCAATTATAAAGACCGTAAAAGCTGTATCATTTTCGGTGATGGCTGTGGTGCTGTATTACTCGAACCAAATACAGAGGGTTTCGGAGTAATTGATTCAATACTTAAGAGTGATGGATCAGGCGGCCCTTATTTATGCCAGAAAGCAGGGGGATCATTAAGACCGGCAAGTCATGAAACAGTTGATAATGATGAACACTTCCTGTTCCAGGAAGGACAAGCAGTTTTCAAATTTGCTGTGACGAACATGGCAGATGTAGCTGCAGAGATCATGGAAAAAAATGATCTGAGTTCGGAGGACGTAGACTGGCTGGTACCTCATCAGGCAAATAAACGAATCATTGATGCTACAAGCAGTCGCTGCGGTATTGCCCCCGAAAAAGTGATGATCAATATCGAAAAATACGGTAATACAACGAATGGAACCATCCCACTGTGTTTATGGGAATGGGAAAGTAAACTCAAAAAAGGTGATAATCTGATCCTGGCCGCGTTTGGAGGTGGATTCACCTGGGGTTCATTGTATTTGAAATGGGCCTACTAAAAAAATAAATCAAAATCGTTTCTTAATATTTTTATTATAATTTTAGGTTAAAATCGTCCACATAAACTAAACAAAATGGATATTAAACAAATTCAGGAACTTATTAAATTTGTTTCCAGATCTGGGGTAAATGAAGTTTCTATTGAGCAGGAAGATTTTAAAATTACCATAAAAACCAATCAGCCTCCTACTTATCAGGTACAGGCTGCTCAGCAAATTCAGGCTACTTCTACTCCCGCAATTGTAGCAGCGCCTGCAGCTCCGGCAGAAACTAAGCCTGCAGCTTCCCCTTCAAAGGATGAAAATGCAAACTACATAACTGTAAAATCTCCAATGATCGGCACTTTTTACAGGTCCTCAAGTCCTGATAAGCCACTTTTCGTAAATGTTGGTGATGAAATTAAGGCCGGACAAATAGTTTGTATCATTGAAGCAATGAAACTTTTCAACGAAATCGAGTCTGAAGTATCAGGTCGTATCGTGAAAGTGCTTGTAGATAATGCGAGTCCTGTAGAGTACGATCAACCATTATTTTTGGTGGAACCTATCTGATTTGAAGATTAACAATTTGAAGATTCGAAGATTACATGGTTAATCTTCATTTTCAAATCATCAAATTTTCAAATTCCCAAATTAAGAAAGCATGTTTAAAAAAATACTAATTGCAAATCGTGGTGAAATAGCTCTTCGGATTATCCGTACCTGTAAGGAAATGGGCGTGAAAACCGTAGCTGTTTATTCAACTGCCGACCGCCATAGTTTACATGTACGGTTTGCCGATGAAGCAGTTTGTATTGGTCCGCCTGCAAGTAAAGACTCCTATTTAAGTATTCCGAATATCATTTCTGCAGCGGAATTAACCAACGCAGATGCTATTCATCCCGGTTATGGTTTTTTGTCTGAGAATGCAAAATTTTCAGCAATCTGCCATGAATATGGTATTAAATTTATCGGAGCCACAGCCGAACAGATTAATGGCATGGGAGATAAGGCATCGGCCAAAGAAACCATGAAAAAAGCCGGTGTTCCAACTATTCCGGGTTCTGAAGGTTTATTAACCGATGTTAAAGAGGGTATAAAAATTGCGAATGAGATTGGCTATCCGATTATCCTCAAAGCTACAGCCGGTGGCGGTGGCCGCGGAATGCGTATTGTATGGAATGATGCTGAATTTGAGCCTGCCTGGGATTCAGCGCGCCAGGAATCAGCCGCTGCATTTGGTAATGACGGATTATATCTTGAAAAATATGTCGAAGATCCGCGTCATATTGAGATTCAGGTAATTGGAGATCAGTATGGAAAAGTGTGTCATCTTTCAGAACGTGATTGCTCAATTCAACGCAGGCATCAGAAACTGGTGGAGGAATCTCCATCGCCATTCATGACCCCTGAACTGCGTGAAAAAATGGGTGAGGCTGCCATTAAAGGAGCCATGGCTGTAAATTACGAAGGAGCTGGTACAGTAGAATTTCTGGTAGATAAACACCGCAACTTCTACTTCATGGAAATGAATACCCGTATACAGGTAGAGCATCCGGTAACTGAAGAGGTAATCAACTTCGACCTGATCAAAGAACAGATCAAAGTTGCTTCGGGCATCCCTATCTCCGGAAAAAATTATATCCCTGAAATGCATGCGATTGAATGTCGCATCAATGCTGAAGATCCGTTTAATAATTTCAGACCATCTCCCGGACTGATTACCAATTTCCATTCACCTGGTGGTCATGGAGTGAGGGTTGATACCCATGTTTATGCAGGCTATCAGATTCCACCGAATTATGATTCAATGATTGCTAAACTGATCTGTGTCGCACAAACACGCGAAGAAGCGATTTGTACTATGGAGCGTTCGTTGAGTGAATTTGTTATTGAAGGAGTGAAAACTACTATTCCTTTTCATTTAAGGCTGATGAAGGATCCTAATTTCCGTGCTGGTAATTTTACTACCAAATTTATGGAAAGTTTTGACCTGAGTGAATAGATAGATTTTATATGCCGTTGAAATACAATAAACTACCTTATTTTGAAGCTGAATGTCACAATAGACGTGATGCTTATTAAATATCCACTGAATACCATTCTTAAATAAAACAGAATGGTATTTTTGTTTTAAAATTATGAGTGAGGAACGTACTGACCTGGTAAAGGCTATCAAGGAAAAAGGTAAAACCATTGAAGCCGAAATGTCTTTTTTTGATCATCTGGATGTCCTCAGGGGGCATCTGATCAGGGCTTCTATTGCAATTGTAACCTTTACCATACTTGCATTCTCATTTTACGATTTTATTTTTGACCAGATCATTATGGGGCCGGGACGAACTGATTTCTGGACCTA
>CAZGCG010000275.1:0-5040 GCA_964524205.1 uncultured Sphingobacterium sp.
AAACTCAAACATTCGGGAAGATGTTTCCAGTTTTTGTTCCAGATAAATCCCCGACATAAAAGGAGTAAAAAAGTTAGAAATTATTCTTTCACTGAAACCTTTATTTCTTAAATATTGTAAAGTTGTGGTTTCCTGCTTTGAAAAAATTTCATCAATGCTGATGCCAGCTAGTTTTAAACGAAGAAATAGCAGTCTGAATTTATCAGACAGGCTGCCAACAGGAGATTTTAGAGTCCGAATTAAAGATCCTATTTCCCTCAAAGGATCACCTATTTCATCAATTCCGGAATTACTAAGAATGATAGAACCCGGACTAAAAGAACGGAGATCCAGTGCTTTATAGTCCAGGAAGTTCCTTGCTTCCGGATATGCAGTGAGTAAAACCTGAAAGCCCCTGTCAAATAGATATCCATTTACTTTATCAGTCCTGTCCCTTCCGCCCGGAGCATCAGAAGCTTCCAGTATCTTAACTTTACGACCTGCTGATTTCAATACACGGGCGGCAGTCAGACCTGCAAGACCTGACCCTATGATTAAGATATCATTTGGGGCAGTATTCAAAACCTTTGTTGGATTTTAATAAAAGATGGATTAAACAAACTTTGCATAAGCTAATCTACCTAAATGCTCTGTTGTAAAATAGCTGTCTAATCCTGCAACAGTAACAGTTCCAGCCTTAATATGATCTACATAACCATCACCGGTAACAATTCCATCTTCCATCAAAACGTGAATTATTTCACCAATCAGAATTTTAGTATTGTTCAATGATACATCAATAATTTCACGAAGTTCTAATCCAATTTTTATACTTGCTTGAGCTACAAAAGGAGCCTTAAATGGATCCAGATAAAACTCTTTAAAACCGCAGGGTTCAAACTCAGATACACCCGAAGGAAAGCGGGCACTGGTTTGATGTGCCTGTTTAAACCACTCGGGTAATACATTATTTAGAGTGTATTCTTTGGTTTGAATGATATTATCCAATGAGTCATGATCATTACCGTCAGGTCTGAATACCATACCCAGCAAAGGCGGATTGGCTCCAACATGAAAAATCGAATTAAACAAGCCCAGATTACTTATACCCTCTTTGTTTACTGTTCCCAGCATATGCAGCGATTTATAACCCGGCAAACTATTAATGAAAGTAGTCCGGTAACGCTTTTCCATAGCAGAAATATGGCTTTGATTAAAGTTCATCTTACATGGTTTTTAAATTTCCCATTCCTCCATCAATTCCCAACACCTGTCCGCTTATCCATCCACTTTCATCAGATAATAAAAATGAAATTGCTGAAGCAATATCTTCAGGTTTTCCAATTCTGCCCATTGGATGTCGCTTTGCGGAAGCTTCACGTTTCTCAGGAGTATTCAATAAATTACCTGCAAGGGAAGTATCTGTCAATGAAGGTGCAACCACATTAACCCTGATATTCTGGGAAGCAAACTCCGCCGCGAGTGAAAGAGCCAGACCTTCAACCCCACCCTTAGCAGCAGCAATACTGGCATGATAAGGCATACCTGTTTTTGCGGCTACTGAACTTAGCAGCACAATTGATGCAGAACCTGAATTTCTTAAAGATCGGTAAGCGAGTTGGATGCACCGGGCTGCACCGGTCACATTTAATTTATAATCGTTTATAAAGTCCTCTTCGGTATAACGACTGAAAGGTTTGAGATTAATGCTTCCAACGGCATAAACCAGGCCATGTAAATTTTCTGGCAAATGTTCAGCTAATAAATCAAAGTTTGATAAGACATCAATCGGTATATGAATCAGGCCATCAGGCCAATCTTCAGATTTAGTTCTGGAAGCATTGTATACCTGTGCACCCATAGATACCAGCATACTGACTAGTTTAAGTCCGATACCTGAGCTTCCGCCAACAACTAGTATGTTTTTGCCCTTAAAATCCATTATCCGATGTGCTTTAAAAACTCATTTCTGGTTTCCGGTGACAAAAAGCGTCCACTGTATTCTGCCGTAATGGTTGAGCTATTCATATCACGGATACCCCTCGATGAAACACAATGATGATGGGCATCAATAACTACAGCCACATCTTCTGTCCCCAAAGCGGTTTTAATCTCATTTGCAATCTGTATGGTAAGCCTCTCCTGAACCTGCGGGCGCTGGGAATAATATTGAACAATCCGGTTTAGTTTAGACAAACCTATTACCTTACCATTACTCATATAAGCTATATGTGCTTTTCCCGTAATAGGTACAAAATGATGCTCGCAATTGCTGTAAACAGCGATATTCCTCTCCACAAGCATCTGATTATACTTATAATGGTTATCAAAGAGAGTGACTGAAGGTTTATCGGCAGGGTTCAGACCACTAAAGATCTCCTTTACATACATTTTTGCAACTCTTTTAGGCGTATCTCTTAAACTGTCGTCATTAAGATCTAAACCCAGGATATTCATGATATGACTGAAATGCTTTTCAATAAGCTGAATTTTAGTTTCATCATCCAGGTCAAATGCGTCCTCACGCATCGGAGTATCAACAGAAGCTGAAATATGACTTTCAGCCATCATACTTAATAAATCCTGCTCTGTGGAATGCAGAATATGATTCGGATTATTTTTATCCATTGTATATTTTCGTATTATTTCGCTACAATTATAACAATAACATTCTATTATAATCGATTAAATAAGTCGCCTAAATGTCAAATAATCTGGCAGGAAATAAAACAACAAAAGCCTGAAATCAGGCTTTTAAAAATTGATAAGTATAAAGTTAATTTGCGTTTTAAGAAGCACTCCCGCTTATCATCACTTCAAAGACAGAGCCTTCTCCCGGAACAGAACTTATATTTAGTTTTCCATTCAAACCACTGATCAGATGTTTAATTAGCTGCAAGCCAAAACCATATCCCTTTTCGCCTTCGGTACCCTGTTCTGAAGAAGCACTACCATTGAGTATGTTGTCTATCTTCTCAGGGCTTAGGCCCTCACCGGAATCCTTAACCTTGATATTTAAATTATACTTTGAGTTTGAATTATCAACATCCAATCCCACACTAACCTTTCCACCATTTGGAGTGAATTTTATCGCATTTGATATCAGGTTTCCGATAATTTGAAGCAGCTTATTTTTAGGGAATGGTATACCCATAGCCCGTGGAATAATATTTACTTCAAACTGAATATTTTTTGATTTTGCCTGAGGGATATACAATTTTTCAAGTTTCTCTTTAAAAGATTGCATGTCCATTTCATTTCCCTTAATGGCAACAGATTTATTTTTCTCAGCACTTAAAATTTCATCTGCAAGTTCAAGAATTGACTTGCCGCTTTTGTGAATCAGATTAATAAATTCAAGCACCTCGTCAATTTTATTTTCCTTGCCCTGTTCGCTGATAATTTCTGTAAGTCCGATGATGCCTCCCAAAGGTCCGCGGATATCATGTACCACCTTGTTCTGGGTTGCCTGCACCTCCTTAACCCTATTTCTTAAGCCTTCTATTGCCTTGTATGACTTCAGACGGTTAACAATTTCATCAGCAATAATCCTCAATAGCTCTTCTTTCTCTGGAGATAGTGATTTAACCTCCCTGTCAAGTACACACAATGCGCCTATATTTAAACCATCTGACACGAGCGGTATTCCAAAATAATAACGAAGTAAAGGATCATCCTTTACATAAAATTTATCTTTGAAACGGTCATCTTTTGATAAATCCTCAATTTCAAAAGGCTTTTCGTCATACTTAATTGTATACTGACACACTGAATCTTCACGTGGCATTTGCTCAAGATCAAGACCATAATTGGATATCGTCCATTGAGTATAAGAGTCTATTAAATTGACCAGTGAAATAGGAGTACCGGCTACGCTCGCTGCCAGTTTAGCCAAATCCTTGAAGTTATCCTGAAAATTAGAATAATCAAGATTAAAATCAGAAAGATTCAGGACTCTTTCATATTCATTTTCTGGAATTGGTGGATTATAGCTCATTGTTATCTTAAGAAATTTGGGACAAAGTTAAAGTTTATAGATTGAAAGATTTTTATTTGGCAGCTATTATTTGAAATTCGGAGTAAAGTATAGAATTATTTTAGATTTGTTTTATTTCCCATTATACATTTACCAAAAAACAAGCCAAATAAAACCTAAAACGCAGCCGACCTATTTCTTCAGGGAAAACCATATGTCTTAATATTGCTGAATATTTGATTAAAGTAATATTTTATTGAAGAATAGAACTTATATGGTATAGAAAATTTACATTCACATTTATAGATAATAATTACCAATTCCCCTTTCATGAAAAAAATATTCCTGATTTCATTTTTTCTAATCAGTGCGCTTTCATTGAGTGCACAAAATGGAAAAGCAGTTTCCGCTCAGTCTATATACAAAGTGCAGATCGATAAAATTAGCAGCGATAAAAGAATACAGATGGCTTTTAATATTATTCAGCAGCTTGACCCGGCAACAATGAAGGAGTTGATAGAACTAACAGAGATTCCTGCTCCCCCATTTATGGAACAAAAAAGAGCAGAAAAATTCAGACAAATGCTTCAGAATGCCGGGATAGATTCTATCTGGACTGATGAGGTGGGAAATATCCTTGCTTTGCGAAAGGGAAAGGGCAATGGTAAAACGGTTCTAATTGAAGGGCATTTAGACACCGTTTTCCCTTTGGATACTGATGTCAAGGTAAAAATGAAGGGGGATACTTTATTTGCTCCGGGAATTGCTGATGATACCAGGGCACTCAGCGTAGTTATCACGGTAGTTAAGGCAATGAACCAGGCAAAAATCTCCACAGAATCTGATATTTTATTTGCCGGAACCGTTGGTGAGGAAGGATTAGGTGATTTGCGGGGAATCAAACATATTTTCAAATCGGGGAATCAAAAAATCGATTCACATATCGCTTTAGATGGTGGTGATATTAGCGGACTGGTTACAAATGGTTTAGGATCGGTACGTTATAAAATTATTTTTAATGGCCCGGGAGGTCATTCATGGGGTGCTTTTGGATTGGCTAATCCACATCATGCAATGGGAAAGGC
>CAZGCG010000276.1:0-5020 GCA_964524205.1 uncultured Sphingobacterium sp.
AAATAAACCTTGCCGGAGGAAGTATCTTCCGGCTATTCGTAATTTGAAATAGAACGCGATTTCTTGCCGGAAATACTCCGGAGGAAAGGGCTGAACCAGACCATAAAACACAGGTGTTGATTTTCAAAATCTAATCATTGTTTACCACCTTATCTAACCAATTATAACTGTATTATTTTAACCTTCCTTTTATTGAACTTAGGTTAATCAGATTTTTTGAGAAATTAGACCATGCCGGGAGCGCTCCCGAAAATCGGGACTGTTCCCGAAAATATTTTTATCGATGGATTATGACAAAGTTTTAATCTTAACAATACATTTATATAAATGTATCACACTGAAAATTTATACAATTACTTATTAATAAGTGCTCAACAGGATAAGGCCTAAGCACCTAAAATCAATCAGGGGCATTTCATGCAGATTTTAAATTAATCATGAGTCCAAATTTAGATACCATAGTAATCTTTGTTTTTTCGGCATTTGTATTATGCATAGGACTTGTTTTCGCAAGAACAGGAATAAATTTGAAGTCATTTTTTGCGGGAGGAGAGTCTGTGCCATGGTTTATCGGTGGATTATCGCTCTTCATGAGTTTTTTCTCTGCCGGAACATTTGTCGCATGGGGTTCAATAGCTTATAAATACGGCTGGGTGGCAATTACCATCCAGTGGACCATGTGTATTGGGGCTTTGATCAGTGGAATGTATCTGGCGCCTTTATGGAAATCTACGGGAAACCTTACCGCAGCAGAGTTTATCAAAGAGCGCCTTGGTCCGCAGGTACAAAAGACCTATATCTATATTTTTATGCTGGTTTCTTTATTTATTAAAGGAACCGTATTATATCCGGTTGCAAAGCTCGTCAGCGCTTCATTGGGTTATCCATTAATGCCTTCAACTATTGTTCTGGGCCTATTTATGATTGCTTATACGGCTGTTGGCGGACTTTGGGCAGTTATGGTAACTGATATTCTTCAGTTTGTGATATTAACTGCCGCCGTATTGATTATACTTCCGTTGTCATTTGATGCAGCAGGGGGGCTGGCAAAGTTTCAGTCAAATGCTCAGGAAGGATTTTTTGAACTGATTAACGGGGAATTTACCCTGGGATTCATCATTGCCTTTACACTTTACCATATTTTTTACATCGGGGGCAACTGGACCTTTGTACAGCGTTATACCAGTGTTAAGGATAGTAAATCTGCAAGAAAGGTAGCTTACCTTTTTGCGGGTTTGTATCTGATCAGCCCGGTGCTATGGATGCTTCCCCCAATGATCTACAAGACCATTAATCCATCATTGACTGGTCTGGATACCGAAAATGCTTATCTGATGATCTGTCAGTTGGTCCTCCCTCCTGGATTATTGGGATTAATGCTTACCGGAATGTATTTTTCAACTTCTGCATCCGCAAATACAACCTTAAATGTGGTTTCTGCTGTATTTACCAATGATATTTATAAAGGCAGAATCAATCCGGGGGCAAGCGACCGTAAACTGATGAGTGTAGCCCGTCTGTCATCCTGGGTAATTGGCTTGGGGATGATAGCTATTGCGCTGATGGTGCCTTATATTGGTGGTTTGGTGAATGTGACTATTAGTGTTGGAGCTATTACTGGTGGTCCAATTTTAGCTCCTCCGATCTGGGCATTATTCTCCAAAAGGCTGAGTGGAAAAGCTACCCTGATCATTACTTACATTAGTCTGGGAATCAATCTGATCTTTAAAATCATTCTACCTTTCATTATTGATTTTAAGCTTAGCCGAGCAGAAGAAATGCTGGTTGGAGTAGGTGTACCCCTTATACTTCTGATTGCAAATGAGATCAGGGCTTATTATGCTAATTATCTCAGTCCGCAGTACCTGGAATTTGAAGCTCAAAAAAGCTCACGAAAGGCTCAAAAGGCTAATCTATCTGAAGAAGAGATCAGTGAATCATTACAACAGAACAAATTTGGTTTGAAAATCACCGCTTTTGCTTTGGCATTTACTGCATTTCTCTTATTGGTTCTGGGCTTAATAACTGGAGAGAATATCGGTCTTTTGGGTTCTATAGCGGCATTGATTTTTGTTCTCGCAATCATCCCATGGAGGGCGTCAAGAAGAATTATATTCTATTCAAGAGACTAATCTGTTCATTAATATTAATTTATAATTTATGATTAAAAGTGAGTTTTCCTCTGCCGGTCGTTCAATTTATGAATGTCCAATGAATGCCGATCTGGTTATCATTGGGGGTGGTATCGCAGGTACATGCGGAGCCATTGCTGCTGCAAGGGAGGGTTTAAAAGTTATTCTGGTGCAGGACAGGCCGGTACTTGGTGGAAACGCCTCCAGTGAAGTGAGATTGTGGATTTTAGGAGCGACTTCCAGTATGGGAAATAATAATCGCTGGTCGAGGGAAGGTGGGATATTGAGTGAAATCCTGATTGAGAATATGTACCGCAACCCGGATGGCAATGCAATCATTCTGGATACCATTTTGCTTGAAAAGGTGAAAAATGAGCAGAATTTAACACTTCTATTGAATACTGCGGTTTATGAAGTAGTAAAATCTGCTCCTGATGTGATCAGTGACGTAATTGGCTTTTGCAGCCAGAACTCGACCCGTTATATTTTATCAGCACCTTATTTTTGTGATGCATCCGGAGACGGCATTGTGGCTTTTCAGGCTGGTGCTGCATTCAGGATGGGAGCAGAGTCGAAGGATGAATTTGATGAGGGTTTTGCACCCGATAAGGAATATGGGGAACTTTTAGGACATTCCATTTACTTTTTCACAAAGAATGCCGGTCGTCCGATAACATTTACTGCCCCTTCTTATGCTTTAAAGGATGTTTCTTCTATTGTTAAATACCGTTCTTATGATATCAGTGATCATGGCTGCAAGCTCTGGTGGCTTGAATATGGAGGCAGATTGGATACAATTCATCAAACCGAAGAAATTAAATGGGAATTATGGAAAGTGATCTATGGCATCTGGGATCATGTTAAAAACTCAGGGAAATACCCTGAAGCTGAAAACCTGACTCTTGAATGGGTTGGACATATACCAGGTAAGCGTGAGAGCCGGCGTTTTGAAGGAGATTATATGCTTTCCCAGAAGGATGTTGTAGAACAACGGGAGCATCCGGATGCTGTCTCTTATGGTGGCTGGTCATTGGACCTGCATCCGGCCGATGGAGTTTTTAGTGAAAGGCCGGGCTGTAATCAATGGCATTCAAAGGGGATATATCAGATCCCGCTTCGATGCATGTATAGCAAAAACATTAAAAATCTCTGGTTAGCCGGTAGAATTATAAGTGCTAGTCACGTGGCATTCGGTTCTGCCAGGGTAATGGCCACTGTATCTTATTCGGCGCAGGTTCTGGGCCTGGCGACTCAATATTGCCTGGAGAACAAGATTACGCCTTCAAAACTCGCTAATTCTTCAAAAGTTCAGGAGTTGAGGCAGGAACTGATGCAAAGGGGACATTTTATTCCCGGATTGGAGCCGGAAAGGACAAATTTAGCACATAAAGCAGGCATCAGTGCCAGCTCTGAATTTAAACTCACAGAATTAAAAGCCAATGGAAACTGGCAGAAATTGGAATATTCTACCTCTCAGTTGTTGCCGGCTCTTCCGGGAGATCAGATAAATATCAGTTTTGAGGTCGATGCTGAAGAGACGACAAACTTAATCCTTCAATTACGTATAAGTGCAAAACAAATCAATTACACACCTGAGATAATCCTTGAGAGCCGTGATATTCCTGTCGCCGCGGGAAAGAGTACATTGAGCGTTGAATTTGATCATATAATCGGGGAGGAACAGTATGTTTTTGTCTGTATTCTAAAAAATGAACTTGTTTCGGTTCAAACCAGCAAAATGTTTCTTACGGGAACCATGATGTTAATGAACCGTTACAATAAAGCGGTAGCCACAAGTGGGGTACAATTGCCACCCGATGGGATCGGAATCGATTCGTTTGAGTTCTGGCTTCCTTCAAGGCGACCGGCAGAACAAAATCTGGCATTTAAACTGTCTGCTGCACTCAAACCTTTTAAAGGTTCAAACCTGGTTAATGGATTCTGCCGGCCAACAAATGCTGCCAATGCCTGGGTAGCCGATCTTAATGATGCAAATCCTTGTGTTACCTTAAGCTGGGATGATCATGTTCAGATTAAGCGAATAGTATTATTCTTCGACTCAGATTTTGACCATCCCCTGGAATCTACACTTCGGGTTCATCCGGAGCGTGTTGTGCCCCATACGGTTAGAAATTACAGAATTCTTGATTCCGGGAACAATGTAATTTTTGAAAAGTCTGGTAATTATCAGACAGTTAATGAAGTGATATTGGACAATGCAATAAGTACCTCCTCCATCAGGATTTTCCCTGAACATCCTGCAAGTAATGTTCCGGCAGCGATATTTGAAGTGCAGGTCTTTTAAATGAATAAAATATTAGGAATCAGTTAGGTTCTGATTCCTGTAACATGCTGGAGTTTCTAACTATCAGCTTTGAATCGAGGGTTTTAGTAACGGCTTTCCATTGCGAGACTTCCTTGTCCATGAGGTCGAGTAATAATTGCATCGCAGTACTGCCCATCAGCCTTTGTGGCTGAGCAACAGTGGTCAGACTGGGTTCGATCAGGTCGGAGCCATAGTCGTTACTGAAACCAACGATTCCTATTTCCTCCGGAATATGGATCCCCATTTTTTTAATTGTTTGGATCGCTTCAATTGCTGCCGGATCATTTACAACGAACAATCCATCAGGCGGATTTTTAAGATCCATTAAATATTTTATATAGATCTTTACCTTGCCAAGGGTTAGATCATAGGGGATGATCAGAGATTCATCTACCGGTATTTTATGCTTTTTAAGGGCATCGAGATATCCTTTCAAGCGCTTTCTGCTTGTGATTAATGAGTCAGGGCCTGCCAGATGGGCAATTCTTTTTTTACCTGTCAGGATAAGATGTTCAACAGCTCCAAATGCAGCTTCATAATCATTGATCACCACTTTAGGTAC
>CAZGCG010000277.1:0-5008 GCA_964524205.1 uncultured Sphingobacterium sp.
AATTGGTTCCTGGACATGATTTATGATTTTCTGAACCATTATTCCGCTGACCTGTTTCAGGGTCAAACCAATGGTGATAAACAATGCTTTGAGTATTAACCGGCAGTTCAAATCGGCTGCATAACATGGCAGTCAAACGGATGATGGTTTCGCGATGCTCATCGGTCATTTCATCCCTGCCCGTATCAAAATTACCCAGATGCTCGATACAGATAGCGTTCGCATTTTTGTGTCGGATACAGGCAGGTGGTCTTTCAAGTGATCCTCCCGTGAGAATAATTCCATCAGGAAAAGTGGTAAAATGCTGTCCAATATCCCTCCAGCCATTCCTAAGTATATGAAAGCTCTTCATTCGCTCTTGCAGTTCAAAGTGGTTGTTTCCATCAAAATGCGCATAATTGGGGCTTTGGGTATGGTGTTGCTGAATGATTAATACTTTACGCACAATTTTTATTGAAGCGATCCATTCCTCAAATTGTTGAATTTTGAGCTTTGTGAACCCCGATCTTTTAATCATGGCAGATGATTTTTAGATATATATTAAAAATAAGGGTTTTAATATGAATTACAAATAAGCCTCATGCTTTATCCCATCCATGTCAAATTTCTGATCCATGATATTTGCCTGACCAATATATTAAGTGCTAAACCTAAATTTGCTTATCGATTAATTCAATTATAATGAATCCTGAAAAAATGAAAGTAGAAATCTGGAGTGATGTTATGTGTCCGTTCTGTTATATCGGGAAACGGAGGTTTGAAAAAGCGCTTGATCAGCTGCCAGGAAAAGAAAATATAGAAGTAATCTGGAAAAGTTTTCAGCTGAATCCCGAGCTGAAGACCGATCCCTCAAAAAATGTAAATCAGTATCTTTCAGAAGTCAAAGGCATGAGTATGGAACGTGCAGAACAACTGAACCAGCAGGTTACAGAAATGGCTGCTGGCGAGGGACTGCATTATGAATTGGATAAGGCTATTATTGCAAATTCAATGAATGCACATCGTTTCTCCCACTTTGCACTGAGCAAAAACAAGCAGGATGAAGCTGAGGAATTACTGTTCAAGGCTTATTTTACCGAAGGAAAAAATACAGACGATATCAATATTTTAATTAATCTGGGCAAAAATATCGGCCTGGATGAAACTGAACTCAGGAAAGTTCTGGAGAGTGACCGTTATACAGAAGATGTGCGAATGGATATTTATGAAAGTCAGCAGCTTGGTGTTCGGGGGGTTCCTTTTTTTGTATTCAACCGCAAATATGCCGTTTCGGGGGCTCAGGAAACGCCTGTTTTCCTGCAAAATCTGGAGAAATCGTTTGGGGAATGGAAGCAAGAGCATCCTTCAGGAAGTTTGCAAGTTCAGGAAGGAGCTGTTTGCAAGCCTGACGGGGAATGTGATTAAGCAGCTGGATTTTCTGATTAAGCTTGGTAAGTAATTGGTAAAGGGAATGAAGGGTATTTGGTAAAGGATGGACCTTGTTTGAAGGTTTTAAGGAAGAGTAAGCTATTTAATTGTGCTGATTGTGTGATTGAGGATTAATTATAAACAAGAATAGTTAGGATTAAGGTTTAATATGGATTTGAAAAGCAGGGTCTGTGCTTGTCGCTTGCTATAGCCGGGCTCTACCCGTCCGAATGGCTTCAGCCGGGCTGAACCTGCCAAAAGCATCTGCCTTACATTTCCAAAAACCTAGACAAACCCTTTACAAAAATCCCTGACCTCCTTAATTCCACTAAACCCGAGCCACCTTCCTTTCTTTTTTTCTTCGTCCATACCAGATCATGAAACCGGTGACCGGCAGTATTGCAATGATCAGACTGGCAATGAAAGCAATGATCTTTCCGGGAAGCCCGATGATTGCACCCGTATGCAGATCATAATTCATCCTGATCACCTTATCTGCAAATTTCTGATCTTTGAGCCGCCCGAAAATATGGTTGACATCCATTTCCTTCATACTGTACTGATCGAAATAGCGATAATCCGTTTTCCAGTAAGTCCCCTGTTCAAAATTTGCATTGGCGGCAATTGGTGCCAATGAAGTTTCGGGCGGATGTACTTCAATACTGGCTGCATTCGGGTACTCTTTCATCATTTTCTCCCAAACCAAATTCAAGGGCCTTTTAGCAGGATCAATAGATAAACCAGGCTGAGATTCGGGTTCGGTGTACAGCAGTTCCTGCTTCCCCCCAAGCATTTTATAATATGTTTCCGCAAAAACAGGAAAACCCCAGTTAAGCCCGGTGATCGCAAAGAAAAGTCCGAAAAGCATGGCATAAATCCCACTGATATTATGCAAATCATAGTTTTTCCTGCGCCATCGGGTTCGATTGCTCCACTTAAACCAAATTCGTGATTTCAATTGCCTGATTTTAGCAGGTAGCCAGAGGATCAGTCCGCTAATCAACATAATAATAAACAAGACGGTGATGGTAGCAACCACGGGCTGCCCGATTTCAGGGGGTAGCCAAAGGTAAAAATGACCATCGAGTATGAAGTGAAAAAAGCCTTCCTCCATATTATTCACGCTCAATACCTCTCCGGTGTATGGATTCAGATAGGCGATGTAGTAATATAAAGGTTCATAATTATAGTAGATAGCCTCTACCGATCGTGATCCCCCGTTATACTTGATCGCGTGCAGGTTCTTTCCGGGCAAGGTTCTGGCGGCAATTTCCTGAAAATCAGATGGTTTTAGATAGGACTTATTCTCAGGCCTGACATGCCGGTAGCTTTGGGTATAATCCTGAATTTCCTCCTGAAAAGCATAAATACATCCTGTAATTGCCAATATGAATACCAAAAGCCCGATCAAAAGACCGAGCCAAAGGTGTATTTTTCCAAAAAATCGTTTAGTTGTTTTCTTCACTTCAGAACATGTAATTTAAACCAAGTGCAACAGACCGTAAACGCTGAGGTGTAATGGTTGACCAGCCCGTGTAATACTTTTCATTCCCGATATTATCCAGTTTCAGATTTAAGCTGAAATTGGCGCGGCTATAGCTCATTACTGCATTGTAAACCGCATAAGCTGGCAGACTAAATGTGCCTATATTCGAACGATTCAGTGTTTTGTGTACGCTGGCATAATTCGCTCCCAAGCCGATACCAACGTATTTAAATACTCCTTCTGTAAACTTATAATTAGCCCAGAAATTAGCCAGTCTGGCCGGACCTGCCTCTTCCGGACGAAAGCCAATGTATCCCGCATCGGGGGCATCTTTGGTCACTTCGCTCTTGTTAAAACTGTAGCCGGCAATAATATTCAAACCTTTGATCGGATTAGTCACAATACTTGCTTCAAAGCCTTTGGAACTCACTTCACCACCCTGAACCGAATTATTGATATTTGCAGGATCGGTCATCACTTTATTGTCAACCAGGATCGAATAATAGCTTAGGGTTAATGATACATTATCCTGATAAAGATTCGCCTTGGTACCTGCTTCCCACTGATTAGCATGCTCAGGATCAAATATTTTAACCCGTGGATTACTTCCATCTGCATTGGCTACCTGCGCCGGATCCAGGTTGGTAAACCCGTTCATGTAATTGGAGAAGAGTGACAGTTTCTCAGGAATGGCCTGATAAACCAAACCAAATTTAGGCGAGAGATTAAACTGACTTTTGATCTTTTCTGTTGAATAGTAATTGGGTTGTCCTTCGAAATGATCAAGTCTTAAGCTTAACATAGCTGACAAATTCTTTGAAAGATTAATTACATCAGAAGCATAAACACTGCTGATTTTGGTTTTAACTGATGAAACCCCTTCAAATGCATTCAATAAAGACTGATCCACAGCCTGCGGAGTTAATTTTCCATCATCAGTCTGATTTTTCAGAGACACCAGACCATGTGCTACCCAGCCTGAACTGCTGTTATCAATGGTTTTTTCAAGGTAATCTAAACCAATCACCAGTCGGTTCCTGAGCTTTCCTATATGAAAATCACCATTAAAGTTCTGCTGAATTCCACTTGCCCTGGTCTTCCCATCACGTTTTGAAATAAATCTGGTAAAATCAGATCCATTTGCACTATCCCATAAATAATGGTAATATCCGTCACTTGTTGTATTGCTTGAGGATAAAATAGTCTGCGATTTCCATTGCTTGCTCAAAGTATAAAGCATTTGTCCCTGGAAACCAAAGGAAGGGTTTGAGATTGACAGACTATTCGCAGTGAACGACTTGCGGTAACTCTTCTCAAACAGATCCATAGTCTGGAAGGATAAAGGCGAATACCTGCTCAAAAAGATCATCGGCGCGTTGGCTGATTCTGCAAAACGCATCTCCGAATTGATCAGGAACTGAAGCTTATCAGAAGCTTTGAACAATAAAGACGGAGCGATGTAAGTGGATTTGCTAAAACCGGCATCCTGAAAGCTATCCTCTGAACTATTTGCAGCATTTACCCGAATTGCTAATTGCTTACTTAATGGCAAATTATAATCGGCTGTAATACGTCTTAAGCCAAAGCCGCCATTGGTAAAGTTAATCTCCCCTCTCGGCTGATCGTGCGGCTTTTTGGTAACTACATTGATCAAGCCGCCATAGGAAATTACATTCCCGCCGAACAAGGTTCCTGAAGGTCCTTTAACAATTTCAATAGTCTCAATATTCGCCGGGTCGAGTCCGGCATTCGTGATACTTGCCATTCCATTCACCATTGTAGGTTGCACAGCAAAACCACGCATAGAATAAAATTCAGCACCATCGCCTCCTCTGCCCGTCGATTCCCATAAACGGGTAATACCGGTTGCATTTTTCAGGGCATTGTTCAAATTAGTAACAACCTGATCCTTAAAAAGATTCTTTGAGATTGACTGGTAAACCTGTGGGTTCTCGATATACTTTAAAGGTAATTTAGAAACCGTGCCGCTGCTGTCAACTTTATAGCGGTTCTTAAAATCCTTGATGATGACTTCTTCCAAAACTCTTCGGCTTAAAGAATCCTGACTTCTAACTTCCTGCGTATAGGCATTGAACCCGAGTAAAACACCCATTA
>CAZGCG010000278.1:0-5006 GCA_964524205.1 uncultured Sphingobacterium sp.
CTTCGGCCCCTATTTTTTTGTCGAAAAATTATTTTAACCGGACACTAGTGATTTGAGAATTAGCAAATTAGCAAATGGAGAGGAGATTTCCTCTGGTCGGTGTTCTCACCGTACCATAGCATCTATTCAGAATTTATTCCCTTTTGTAGGTATTTTCCTTCACATCAAGTGGTCGGTGATAACACCGGCCACAGGGCCTATACATCACCTGGCCGGTGAGAACATCGACCACAGGGATTTTAAAAATATTTTAATCTGCAATGGGACATTCCCATACGATCTGGTCTATGATGTAAGGTAAGTATGATTTTGCTAGATGGACAAGAAATATTTTTCTGAATTATTAAACAAATACTTGAAGCATGAAGCCTCGGAAGAAGAGTGTGATCTGCTTATAAAGCATTATAATCTGTTTGAATCAGAGCCTGATATTTTTGATAAGATGTCTCAGAATCAGAAAGCTGATATCAGGAATGAAATTGAAAACAAGATTTGGGATGAGATATTTGATGATGAGATTAGCCCGAAAGAGGTTACTTCTTCAAATAATCGCCTGAGGATCAATTTTATATCTTTTGCAGCAATAGTATTGATTATATTAAGTACAGGATTTTATTTTTTCAGGAATGAACCTGTCAAACCTGTAAATGCCATTTCCAGACAAATAACTATTAAAGAGAACAGGTTGATACAGTTACCGGATGGAAGTACTGTTATTTTGCGGCCAGGTGCTAAACTGAATTATCCTTCTTCCTTCGACGGCCTTGCACTAAGAGAAGTTTATCTCGACGGGCAGGCTTATTTTGACATTAAGCATAATTCCCTGAAACAATTTATTATTCACACTGGTAAATTGAAAACAATAGTTCTTGGGACTGCATTTGAAATTAATGCATGGTCTGATAATTCCAGTATTCAGGTAACAGTTAGTCGGGGCAAGGTAAGGGTTGAAGATCAAAATAACAGAACGATAGGAATTATCACCCCCAATCAGCAGATCACTTATGATAAAACCAGTAAGAACGTTGTTCAGAAGGTGGTAAATGCTCCTGAGTATCTGGAATGGAAAGAACATGATCTGTTATTGAGTGATGTAACGGTTGCTGAAGCTGCTAAACTTTTAGAGAGTCGATATAAGGTGGAGATAATTATTTCAGATGATAGTGTCAGGTCGAAGCGCTTTACTACCATTGTCAGAAAAGGTGAAACTCTTGAGCAGATTTTAAAAAGTATGTCCGAGTTTAATGAGGCTGTTTATCAATATAATGTTGATAAAAGAGTAATTACTCTGGATTCAAAATAGATGTTTTTTTAATGCTATTGTATGAATATTTTAAAAATTAAATGCAAACAATATGAATTTCGACCTCGCACCATAAAAAACCCTCTGAAATCCTGTATGAACAGTTTATTCAGAGGGATAATTGTTGTCCGACTGCCATCGCACATCAATTGATGATTTAAATTCTGTCTTCTAAAATTAGAAGCCATTTCGATTAATTTAAAACGATGTAAAATTATGAATATTTTTACACTTCTTGCTGAAAATCAGCAAAAACCGCATTTTGCCTATCATTTAAGGCAACTTTTTGACAAATTATTAATGATAATTATGCAGCTCAGATTAGCATTTTTTATTGTTTTAACTACCTCAATACAGCTGTTCTCGGCTCCGCCGGTAAAGAGCCAGGCAATTGATAAAGTTGAAATAAAACTTGAACTTAAAAACGAGTCATTGGTGAAGGCTTTTCAAAAAATTGAGAAGCAAAGTCCATTTCAATTCATGTATCGTTATGCCGATGTAAAGGATATTAACAAATTGGAGTTGTCCGCAGAAAAAATGTCTGTTTCTGACATTTTGAAGGAATTATTATCAAATACTTCACTTGATTTTAAGCAGGTAGATAATCGGATTATGATTGTCAATAATCTAAGAGGAGGGAATGATCTTAATGCAGGCAAACTAAAAGGAAATGATGCTTCTAACTTACTCGATATCGTTGTCAGAGGACAGGTTAAAGATGCGAAGGGTGAGACGCTTCCTGGAGTAAGTATTAAGGTTAAGGGGAGTGATATTGGTGCGTCTACTGATGCGGATGGAAGATATACATTAAGTGTTCCAGATAATGCAACCCTTGTATTTACCTATATAGGTTATGTCACCAAAGAGGTTCTTGTGAATAATCAGACAACTATCAATGTTAGTTTAGATGAGTCTTCAACCTCTTTGAGTGAAGTGGTAGTAACTGCACTGGGTATTCAACGGGAGTCAAAATCTCTGACTTATGCTACTCAGGGTGTAAGTGCAAAAGAACTGACTGAAACACGTACTTTGAACGTTATGAATGCTTTACAAGGTAAAGTTGCCGGTATGAGTATTGAAACAGCCGGTACAGGTTTGGGTGGTCAGGCTCGCGTTGTGCTGAGAGGAAACCGTTCAATTTCTGGAAACAGTGGTCCGCTTTATGTTGTGGATGGAGTGCCAATGAGTACAGCAATAGCAAACTTCAGTCCTGATAATATTGAATCTATCAACGTTTTGAAAGGCCCAAATGCTGCGGCTTTGTATGGTAGTGCTGCTCAGAATGGTGTTATAATTATCGAAACCAAGAAAGGTAAAGAAGGACAGGTTCAAATCAGTGTGAATGAAACATTCCAGACAGGAAGGCCACTTCATTATTTTGAGCCACAGAGTGAGTATGGACAAGGTGTTACCGGAGTTTATAATGCAACATCCGAAGAATCATGGGGCCCAAAAATGACAGGTCAAATGGTCAATCACTGGTCAGCTGCTCCTGGTAAAGCTGGAACCCAAATTGCCTTTTCTCCTCAGCCAAATAATTATAAAGACGCATTCCAGAACTCAACTTATATGACGCATAACGTAAATGCGACAGCAGGTTCTGCAACTACGCAAACTGCTTTTTCTTATACAAGGGAAGATGCAAAGGGGTTGATGCAGAATAATGAATTAAGAAGGGATAATGCTTCTGTCAGAGTGACCAGTAAGTTAAAAAAATGGCTTTCTCTGGATACTAAAATCAATTATATCCGCAATGAAATAGATAATCAAAATGCAACTGGCGATAATGCGGCTAACAATCCTTACATGAATATTTACCGCATGCCACGTAATATTTTAATTTCTGATTTGAGACAATTTGAATATACTGATGCGGCAGGTGCTAACAAGCAAAATTACTGGAATCCGGGATCTACAATTGGAAGGAACCCATTCTGGATCATGAACCGTGTAGTCAATTATGAAACAGCTGATCGCATCATTGCATTGGGGTCTTTGACTATTGATTTTACAGATAAGTTAAAATTAATGGCCAGGACATCTTATGATGGCGGATCCAGTACTACTGAACGGAAAGCATGGATTGATTCTTATGGTGGTGGTCAGGATAATTTCGGTAGCTATAGCGCCAGCATTTCTGGTCCGGGTCAAATCTGGAACCATGATGCGCTCTTAACTTATAATAGTAATATTACAAAAAATCTGAATGTTTCAGCTTTGGTGGGTGGTACCTTAAGAAAGACAGATGGTTCAGGAAGTATCAGTGCAAGTACCCAACAGGGACTGATTATTCCTAACTTCTTCTCATTTGGTAATACTGCCCTTACACAAGGTGCATTTAATCCGGCCACTAGGCAAGAACTACAGTCCCTTTATTTTTCAGGTAATTTTGGATGGAAGAATTATCTTTATCTGGATGTTACCGGTCGTAATGACTGGAGTTCAACGCTTCCTGCAAACAGCCGCTCCTATTTTTACCCATCTATAGGTCTTTCCACGATTCTTACTGATATGATTCCGGGTCTTCCTGATGTGATTTCATATGCTAAACTAAGAGCATCTTATGCAAAAGTAGGTAGCAGTGCTTCGCCTTATCAATTGAGTCGTTCAGCTTCATTTGCAGGAACCGGTGGAAATTTTGGTTTCATAACCTTAGGGGCTACTCTGCCTAATGCAGATCTTAAGCCTGAAACTACTGAAGGATATGAGCTCGGACTTGATACCCGCTTGTTCGATGGTCGTTTAGGACTTGATATCACAGCATACAAAACAAATACGTTTGACCAGTTATTTACAGTCAGTTTACCTTCTGGTTCAGGTGCAGCTTCCTTCTTTACGAATGGAGGAGATGTTCAGAATACAGGTATTGAAGTTGTGTTATCTGCTACACCGGTTCAAAATGCAAATGGTTTAACCTGGGATATCAGCAGTAATTTTGGTAAAAACAGAAACTGGGTTAATAAGATATCTGATGATCGTCCAAGTATTATTGTTGGAGGTGATTCTTATATGTCTGATTTCGTAGTGGCTCAGGGACAGGAATTTGGTAATATTTATACCAGAGGATGGGCAAGAGATGCACAGGGAAGAGTAATTGTAGGTGCTAATGGTATGCCAACCCTGACTGCAGGAAGATCAGTATTAGCTGCTAATTTCAACCCTGACTGGATGGGTGCCATCACCAATAATTTTTCTTACAAGAACTTTAATTTTGGTTTCCTGATCGAGCACAGACAAGGTGGTAGTATGGTTTCCATTACTGATGGACTTTTATATGGAGAAGGAATTACCAAGGAAACACTTGCCGGCAGAGATGGTGGATTAGTGTTTGGTGAGAATTTATTTCCAAATGAAACAGGTGTTCTTGCTTCTGGTGCGCCAAATACCACTGCAGTAACTTCGCAAACATTTTGGAGAGTAATAGGAGGCAGAAATGCCCCGATTGGTGAAGCATTTATTGTAAGTGCTACAAATACCAGGGTTAGGGAAGCTACACTTGGTTATACTTTCCCTAAATCAATGTTGAGCAAAGTCGGATTTATCTCTGGTGTTAAATTGTCATTGGTTGGAAGAAATCTGTTCTTCTTAAAGAGAACTGGTAACTGGGATCCTGAAATCCTTTCGGGAGCTGGTACTGCATCAGCAGGTTTCCAAACCTATGTTCCACCAACTGAACGGACTTTTGGTTTAAACCTCAAGGTAG
>CAZGCG010000279.1:0-1994 GCA_964524205.1 uncultured Sphingobacterium sp.
GAACGGCGCATACCCTGACTTATCAGTAATTTTGCCTCCGGAATATTAAAAGGATCACGGCCTTTCCATGAATTGTTAAAGCTAACCTGCAGTGTTTTTAAATACTCCCTCTGAGCATCTTCTGCATATTTCTGCATCCGCGAATTGATTGTTGTATAGATCTTGAGCCCATCTCTATCCAGATCATAAGGTGTGCCGTCGGCTTTATAGATCGAATTTTCTTCAAGTGTCTGCTGAATATCTTTCTTGAGTACCGCCCTGAAATAGGGTGCAGATCCTTCGTTATGATCAGAAGGATTAAATGCCAGTTTTAAAGGGCTTTTCTTCAGTTGTTCTACCTCCGCATCACTTATATAATTTGCGTTATGCATGTTCTCCAGAACCGTATTTCTGCGTCTGAGGGCTCTTTCAGGATTACGGTGAGGATTATAAAGTGAAGGGCCTTTCAGCATCCCGATAAGAATCGCAGCTTGTTCAGGTTTAAGCTTATCAGGTGTAGTGCTGAAATAAGTTCTTGCCGCCGATTTAATTCCATAGGTATTGTAAGACCCAAAATCTACGGTGTTGAGATACATCGTAATAATCTCTTCCTTGGTATACTGCCTTTCCAGTTTTACAGCTACGATGAGCTCCTGTGATTTCTGAATCAGTCGCTTGGTAAAGTTTCTGGATCTTCCTTCTTTTGAGAACAGGTTTAAAGCAAGCTGCTGGGTAATCGTACTTGCGCCTTGTCGTTTTCCTGCCAGGTTATAAAAAATAACTGTAAACGTACGTTTGAAATCAATACCCGAATGACTGTAAAAGCGGATATCTTCAGTTGCAATCAGTGCATTAATTACATTTGGGGAAATCTCATCATAGCGAACATTAGAGCGATTTTGAACATAATAGGTGCCTAATACAATATCATCACTCGAAATAACCTCTGAAGCCTGATAGCTCTTTGGATTTTCAAGCATACGAAGATCAGGTAGTCTGCCAAATAATCCCAGACCGATGCTGAAGATCAGAATAGCTCCAAATGCAATTAATCCCAGGATCCATTTCCAGAACAGGATAGTATAGCGATTTAAGTCATGCTGAGTCAGCTTGGTATTCATATAAAACTTTTATTAGTAGTTCTTTTTGTAATAATCGACATAAAGGTCGAGTGTTTCTTTATCAGTTATTTTTTCGAGATTCTGAGAATTAATTATGAAGGTATTGTATTTGGCTACAGGTATCTTCATAATTGCCCTCATCAGGGGACTGATATTAGTAAAATAAGTTGTTACCGATTCCTTTCCAGCAAACGGACCTACAAATATCAATTGATTTTGGTTAGCAACCGATTTTAATTGATGTTTTATTGCTGATCCGGGTAAATTGGCCCGGTTAAACTGCCCGATCCCAAATCGGGATGAGCTTAAATTAACTGAAGGGTCAGAAATATTCACTACGAAATAATGCTGTGCAGAATCATCCTTCCTGAAAAGGCCGGTTTCTGACTCAGTTTCTAATATAACGGTTTGAGGTTTCTCCTTATTATCGGCAATTGGCTTATTGTCATCAGGCTCAGCGACTAAGATCGCAGGCTGTTCAATTTCAGCCTCCTGAAAAAATCTATTATTGAAATCCAGGTCATTTAATGCCACAACCCGTTCTGCCATTGCCATCCTGTTCGAATCGATGAATGCAAGATGTTGCTTGATGAGAGGAACTATTAGTTTATCGTCGGGAAAATTGCTGATTATCTCTTTAAAAGCATTTTCCAGACCCGGAAGTTTTTGAGTATGGCCAATGGCCAGTGAATTTAAATAAGCTAATTGTGCCGGCACTTTTTGTGCTCCTGAAACCTGTTTGTACTTTTCAACAGAATTAAGCATTTCTGTATAATTCTTTTTTACATATAAGTCGTAGATGTCATTATAAAACCGGTTGAAGGCAGCTTCCTGCTCATCCTGTTTTTGACTGAAATCCGGGTCTATAATTATTTTTGCAAATGGGGACTCAGG
>CAZGCG010000279.1:2094-5005 GCA_964524205.1 uncultured Sphingobacterium sp.
CTATCTGAAAATAGACCTGATCAAGAAGTTCCCTGTTTTTGTCATCCTTAAGAAGGGCCATGATTTCTCTGGTTCTTCCTGAAGTATCCCCGCTTAGCTCAGTTTTAAGATTAATACGACTGAGGTTCGCATTAAATGCCATATCGAAAGGGGCATTGCTTTTAATTACTTTCGTATAATTCGATAATGCGTTCTGTGCCTGGCCGGTAATTTCATACAACTGAGCAGTGAGATAGGTCCAGCGGATCTTCTTCTGCTTATTTTTGACAGTTTTCAGGGCCTTTTCGAGCAGGTTTATTGCTTCCTGATCCTGCTTTGCATAAATGTAAAGCTGAGCGCGTGTTGCATAAATATCAGCAACGGATTTTTTTTCTGATAATATATTGCTGAGGGCTGTGTCAAGGGTGCTTTCTGCTTCCTCCATACGATCGGATGCAATCAGAGACCTTGCTTTCCATGCCAGTGCCGCCTGTCTTATTTCCTTCTCTGAAGGATAATTAATATATACGTAGTTAAAAAATTCAACTGCATTGAAAAAATTAGACTTCAAATGGTTTGCCTTAGCGATTAGGAAATAAGCATCATCAACATACTTACTCAATGATTTTTCATTGGCAATAGTGTTTGCCTTTAATATTGCATCATCCAGATTTTTTAGTTCTGATTGTGATAGAGTCTCATTAGGCTCTTTATAGACAGAAATCAGCCGGTCGTAATTATCAGAATAATTTAACTGAATGTTTTTTTCGCTTAGATTGATTAGTTCTTTAGCATTATAAAGGATATTATAATGCGCTGTTAAATTCTGCATACCCCTGCTCGCCACAGTTTCTTTCTGTGAGCTACATGAAAGCATGCAAAAGCAAAAAAAGCAGCTTAGAAATATAAAACGAAATGCAATCAGAGTATTTGAATTCAATTTAATCTTGCTTGAAATATATAACAGAATCTTTGCAAAGATATTTTATCATAACGGATTTGTCCTGATAAATATAAACTCTTTCTGTCATAAAACTCTTTCAATCGGAGGGGCTAACTATTTTCGGCTTTGATTTATTTCACTGAATGCAGCTTATATTTTAATAATTTTGCAATATAAAATCTGGTTAATGGAGCAGAAGGAAGAGAATCACGAGAATAATGACAAAACTAATGGTATTAAAGCTGAAAAGCAGGCACTGAACAGTTATGTAAAATATACCGGTGTGGCTTTTCAAATGATGGCTATTATCGGACTTTCGGCATATATAGGATATAAGACCGATCAGTATTATGAACATAAGACACAGTGGGTAACAGCAATTGCCTGTGTTTTGGGTGCCTTTTTATCAATTTATCAGACCATCAGACAGTTAAAGCCATGAGTATTTATCGTTTTTTTATTTATTTTATTCTGTTTACAATTTTCCTGGCCATTGCTCCCCTGGTATTTCAGTTCTTTTATCCTGAAATGAAGTTCCTGATTCCAAAATTCTGGGCCCTGTTCTGGATATTTGAAATTTTAACCCTTAGTATCTATCTCCTGGCTTCCTGGAGGATGAGAATCAGTGATAAAGCATCCGGTCAGGCCTTGCTCGGCAGTGTTACCATAAAGTTGCTTTTTTGCATGATAATAGCCTTTGTTTACATCAATGCAAACCCGGTTGATCCCTTTAAATTTATCATCAATTTTTTTTATCTATATTTCTTTCATACAGTGTTTGAAATATATTGTTTGTTATGTAACTTGCGCAACCAAAAATTTAAGTAAATTCCTTATAATAAATGGATTTGAGCCATATTTTCAATTCAAAAAAATTCTTCAGCATAGCTATTTGTGCAGTTTTATTTTCGTTTTTGAGTTTTTCCGCTTTTTCTCAGGAGCATGCATCTTCAGATACAACACATGCTGCGTCAGCAGAGGCACATGATTCTAAACCAGAAAAGGAGGAGGATATATCCAAGGTAATTCTTCATCACATCGCGGATTCGCATGAGTGGCACTTTTTTGGTCATGTAGCGCTTCCTTTGCCGGTCATTTTGTGGACTGATAACGGACTGGTTAGTTTTCTTTCGAATAAGTTTGGACATAATGATCATGGCACTGAATTGCTGGATGTAAATGGTACCAGACTGGTTTATTATCACGGAAAATATTACTACCCAGAATCTGTAAAAAGTGCTGATGGAACTTACATCGCATACAATAACAAAGGGGAGATTATGAATACCAAGCCTCTTGATATTTCAATTACCAAGAATGTGGTTTCTCTGTTAATTTCAGTTACAATTTTGCTTATCGTGTTTATCGGGATTGCCAATGCTTACAAGAAACGTGAAGGTAAAGCCCCAAAAGGTTTGCAATCTATTCTTGAGCCAATCATCATCTTTGTTCGCGACGATATTGCCAAGCCGCAGTTAGGTCATAAGTACAGAGGTTTTATGCCCTATTTATTAACGGTATTTTTCTTTGTTTGGTTGAATAACCTGATGGGATTGATTCCTTTTTTCCCGGGAGGTGCAAACTTAACTGGAAATATTGCAGTGACTATGATGTTAGCACTCTGTACCTTTATTTTAACAACTGTAAATGGTAACAAGAATTACTGGGGTCACGTATTTACCCCTCATGTTCCATGGTGGTTATATCCATTAATGATCCCTGTTGAGATCATTGGTTTGTTTACCAAGCCTATCGCCCTGATGATTCGTTTATTTGCAAACATCACTGCAGGTCACATCCTTATTTTAAGTTTGATTTCTCTGATCTTTATCTTAAAGTCGGTTCTTGTTGCAGGTATTGCAGTTCCGTTTGTGTTGTTTATCAGTGTGATCGAGCTCGTGGTAGGTTTTATTCAGGCATTTATTTTCACAATTCTGTCGGCCTTATTTATAGGAATGGCAGTTGAAGAGAAACATGCTGAGCATTAAT
>CAZGCG010000280.1:0-1123 GCA_964524205.1 uncultured Sphingobacterium sp.
TTTAGACCTACCAGTGCTTGATCATATAATCCTGACAAAAGATGCATATTTTAGCTTTGCAGATGAAGGGATGATGTAGATAAATAGACCAGAAATTATTAAGTTTACGTGCGCCAATTCGTGCGCCAAATTAGAGTATAAACCAGCACATAGAAGGCTTAAAAACATTAGCAGAGAGCTTGAATGGCGTATATCTCACCATTCATAACCCTGAGGTCGGCTCCCGATAGTTATCGGGATCGATCCTGCTCCCCGCTACTTTAAGGCGACCTTACGGTGGCTTTTTTTGTTTCTGCTGGTTTTCAAAACTTAATATTTAAATTACATATACAGGAAAAGGACTACTCCCTACTACGAATTCAAACAAAAGATTGGCTTTTTTTATTTAACGGCACTGGCTGAAGCACTCGCCAGCGAGAAAACTACTTCGTTCACATTACTTAGGAATGGTGGCCCGAGGCAATTTTCCGTATTGCCTCGTTAGCAACTGTAGGGAATTACCCTGAACGGTCACAGTGAATAAATAATCATAACGATCCTCACTCAATGCCGGCATCGGGCGTTTGATCCCGAAGGCTTCAATAAGTTCCAGGACAGTATTCGAATGTGCAACGATCACTACCGATCCTCCCTTATGTTGCCGGAGCACCGATGCCGCCAAAGCCGCAGGATCGGCCGGGTCATACATTTGAACAGTGACACCGTGTCCATAAGCCGTAGGTTCTGCGGTTTGCTTGCTACGTTTGAACGGAGTAGAATAAACGGCAAGTATCCGTTGCGGTAAGAGCAAAGTGGCCAGATCTTTCGCCCGGTCCTGCCCGTCAAGTGACAGCGCCGGATCGGGATCAGAAGGATTCTTCAGATCCTTCTCTGCGTGACGCACGATCCACACAGTGGTCTGGGCCTGTGTGCCGAAGGCCGTTAACGCCATTATCCCCAACAGGCAGAACATGAAAATTCGACGTTTGTTCATAGATTGGGATTTATACAGCAAATTAAGAAAAAAACGAGATCGGAAAAATACTAATGTAATGTCGAATCGGGATAAGCGGAAAATTTCGCGATTCGCCCTGCGCAAGAATTCAAACTACGAACGCTAATGCACACAAATGATCCACAAAAT
>CAZGCG010000280.1:1223-5003 GCA_964524205.1 uncultured Sphingobacterium sp.
CCCTGCGCAAGAATTCAAACTACGAACGCTAATGCACACAAATGATCCACAAAATGGTTCGGGATTTGTCCAGAGCGGGCTACCTGGAAAGCTAGCTTTGGGTGGCTTTTTTTATTATTAAAATATTGGTCGCACAGGATTCATACCCGAAGCGGAGGGCTTTCTCCCGATAAAACCGGGACTGATCCCCGCTACAAAACCCACTGTAAAATGCATAAGACGGGCTTTTTTGTTGGATAGTGTCACAATGGATTCGCGCCAAATGGATGAGTATCGGTAGAAGTCTGGCATGTAATCTTTTTATTATTTTTTAATCCATATTTAACGGCAGAATTTCCCTTGAATTTCATTCTACCAGGTCCGATAAAAAGGCAAGATTTTGAATTGGCTTTGTTGAAGTAATATTTGAACCATTAACTAATAAGCCACTATAATTCTCTGAAATAAAAGACTTTGCCTTAGCGTCATTCGTTTGTGCCAATTCAAAAATATTTCTGAAAATGGTTTTTAAGGTTGGATGAAAAGCTCCCCATATCGGATAACCGCCCATTGGAATAGATGAACTCAGTCCGTTAGGAGGATAACCAATGAATCTCCTACCGGTCTGGTGCACATATGCTACTCTATACCAACCATTATCCCCACTCCAAAAATTCGAAAATAATGGATAATTAACATCACCATTCCATATTTTTTCAGCAATCTGGTTGGCATATGCTTTGCGAAGAGCAATTGGGTCAAAAGCCGGATTGTCATAGCCCCAGATCGCTTTAATATTTTTACGGTTTCTTACAAAAGTTTCAAAAGCCGGAACCAATCTTCTTGAATGACTGATATCCCATGCTACATCATTGGAGATATAAGTACTATCCAATTTAACATGTGTAATCATTTTCCATTCTCCATCGCTACCTTTTTCCCAACTCACCGGACTCTGAGATCCTGTGTATTTGGCATATCTGTTATCATAAAAATTCTTCCAATATCCCTTATCTATTTCAGCCCTTTCTCCTTTAATAGATTTGGCGAGGATAGACCTGGCAAGGAATAGATCAAATATTTTTTTTATCCCCTCCTTTTTATTTTGCAAATCCTCAAAAGCTTTTTCCCCATCCTCTGTTGCAGGCTGGATACCGGATTTGTGTAATTCTGACAAATCAGAAAGAACTGTCAAATGCCAAAGATCTCTGTCTGAAAAAAAATATTTTGAACTCGCATCTTTGATATCAGCAGGAGTCATATTAAGCCTGTTATTAACAGCTTTGAAATAGTCTGCCGTAAACCAGCGATTTAACTGAATAGCGATGGTATTGAAAGTATTAGCAAGAAATTCCTTCTCTGCCACCGATTGTTTTTTATTGGGAATATTTTGTGTTATACTAGTGGAAAGCGCCCCTGCCAAGCCCAAAAACTGCAGACTGCAAAGTGGAACTTCCTTTCCAAGAAGACCATAGGCTGTACATATATTCCCGCCGGAACAGATCCAGCCGGTACTATTATTAGTATTTGGTATAGGTTTTAATGCGGTAAGGATGGGACTTAGCAAATCGACAATCTCGCCAATTTGCTGGGTATCCTTGCATCTGCGGGTCATCTCTACAAACGATTGCAAGCCTCCATTCTGAATGTCATATAAAAGATAGACATCATTATCCTGAAATAACCTCCTCTTAATTTCTGAAGCAAAATAATCACGATAGTAAGTATTCCATGAATTGATTACCTGTTTATGAATATCACCGTTCCTGGAATAATCAAATTTATCCTGCGACGAAACTGATTGAATACATATAAATGAGAGAGCAATGGAAGCTAAAAGGGAAATTGCCAGTTTTCTAATTTTCATAGGTTTAGTGTTAAAGGTAGATGGTAAATGGCTCGCTGTCAGAGACCCATAGATTAATACTACAAAAAAAATGACAATATCAATCCATTTGTAAAACTTATCTACTAATTGCCATTCATTAAAAATCAATTCTTTAGATACCAAATTGTAAGCTTCCCAGTAATTAAGACATCGAGTAATTAGACAAAATCATCATTCTGTTCTCTCAAATTTATCCACCACCATCGTAAGAATACTATCATCCGATTCATTTTTTACAACATGCAGGCTCACCCTGCCTTCCTTTCCCTCAATTGTAAGTGTATAATCCCAATCATTCAATTTTGCCTTAATGATACTTTTCCCTTCTTTATAAGGTATCGTCCAGTTGCAGATCTGAGAAACAATCTTCAATTCACCTCTGTCCACACCGTCTAAATTGAGCAGAATAGCTGCCTTAGAAAATCTCAGTACGGTCTTTTCATCCTTTAGCCCCACCGGGTTTCCGGATGGATCTGCAAGATTTGTTTTTGATGTAATTAGCACTGCATTCTCTTCGCATTGCGCTAATATGCTTAATGCCCCTGCCAGGGAAATAAACAGGGTGATTATTATAATTTTCATATTTTTTATGTTGTTTAAAATTAATTGACAATTCATGCTAGGGCATAAATATATTACTTTTCATAATACCATGCAATACATAGTACTATAAAATAAAATTTAGTCAATCCCGATGAATGAAGGATTGATCATTTGACCAATTATAACCGTATTATTTTGACCTTCATTATATCAAACTCAGACAAATTTAATAAAAGACAATTTTATCCTTTTTTGTGATAACTGTCATTTTTTTATGAGCTAAAGATCACTGAATAAAATCAGTCGCTGAGCTAGGTTTGCTATAGTAATTTGAAATATTACACAATGCTTAAGCAAATCAAATTCAGAAAATACCCGGCAGGCCTTCCCTTATTCATTCTGACTTTTCTCATTTTCGGATCTATAAATTTACTAAAGGCACAGCAACCAGCAGCAGTCCAGGAGGAACAATTAAAGCTGTCTTTACAGCTGCGACCAAGAGCAGAGTTAAGGAATGGAATTTTCACTCCGCAACTTACCACACAAAATTTTGCTGCATTCATATCTCAGCGTAATCGTATTGGATTAAATTATTCGAAAGGGAATAAAATAACTCTTGGTTTGCAATTTCAGGTAATCAATGTTTGGGGAAAAGATCCACAAATTCAACAAAGTTCCAATGATGTAAGTCTTTTTGAGGCTTGGGCTCAACTATATCTGCAGCCTAACCTGCAATTAAAAGTTGGAAGGCAGGTTTTATCCTATGATGATGAGCGTATTTTGGGTGCGCTTGATTGGAATAATGCCGGGCGTAAGCATGATGCTGCACTAATCAAATATAAGAAAGGGAAATTCAAAGCCGATATTGCCTTGGCATACAACCAGAATTCTGAAAGGACAAATGGCACTTTTTTTAATGATTCGATTGGCCAGCCATATAAATCTATGGAGTTCGTCTGGGCGGAATACGTCATGACAAATACAGTGTCATTCTCTGGTTTAGTGATGAACATTGATAAGCAAAATCGTACCGACTCCCTCCTTTCTCATTTGCAAACGATTGGTGTTAATGCATTTCTAAAGAATCAAAAAATTTCTGCGACAGCCAGTTTCTACTATCAAACAGGACGTGCAAATCTGAAGCCAGATGTTTTACAAAAAACCAGTGCCTGGATGGGTTCGGTATATGGAAACTATTCTATCAGTAAAAATATCAGTCTGGGAATTGGAAGCGATTATCTAAGCGGAAAGGATATGGACAACAGTTCGTTGTCAGTCACAAACTTCAATCCATTATATGGAACTCACCATAAATTTTATGGACACATGGATTATTTCTATGTTTCGAGTCCGCATAAAAATACAGGATT
>CAZGCG010000281.1:0-4969 GCA_964524205.1 uncultured Sphingobacterium sp.
TGCTTCTTTCAGTACATTAACATTTCGGTTTTCACAAAAAACCAATGGAATGACCAGCCAAAAATTACATGTTCCTACAGAACCATCTGCACGGTGAAATCCATTAAATGTTTTATCTGCAAAGTCAGATGTATCGGGTTGATCCCAATGAACCTTGCGCTCAGCAAGAACATAATCACTGGATGCATGATCCACATTCTTCACTGTAATGGCTTCACCCTGAGCAATATCCTGATTGGCAATACCAACCAGAACCCCATACATGATGATCCGGTCTCCCTTTTTAAAGGGCTGGAGAGCAAATTTATGCTTTGATTCCACCGCAGTACTGAGTGCCAGTGTTTTCCCACCGAAATCAATTTCTTCGCCCTTTGCAAGATCCTGCAAGGCAACCAGAACATTATCCTGTGCATGAATCTGCAGAAATCTATGCTTTTTTCCCTCTTCGAAATTAGTGTTCATTTATAATTATAGTTGAAATATTTTTTCCATTAAAACCCATTTTTCCCCCTTCTTTACTCCAGGAATGGCCTGTTGAAAGTTCCACATAAACTCCTCCCATTCCTGAACTTTTGGATCAGCAAGATCAGCCGCAGCTTTCTTTTCAAAGCTAAAATCATCATTAACCTCCATGATCATGAACAGACGGTTTGAATAACGGTAGATCGTCATATCCTCAATCCCTGAAGATCGGATACTTTCTATAATTTCCGGCCAAACTTTTCTGTGCCATGATTCATACTCTGCAATGAGTTTCGGATCGTCTATTAGATCGACTGCAAGGCAATATCTACGCATAGCTTTGGGTTTGAGGTTTGATGACTTTATATCCTTTTAATGCAAACGCCAGGATCACACAAAAACAAAGTAAACTTACAATCTGCCCGTACTGAACCTTCCCACTCAGATCTGAAATATAGCCGAAAAGCAATGGCAGAACTGCCCCGCCAAAAATTGCCATCACAATTAAACTACTGCCATATTGGGTATCACTCCCTAATCCCTTAATTCCCAATGAGAAAATTGTTGGGAACATAATTGACATAAAGAACGTAATTCCAATAACAGCATAAATGGCTATGAAACCACTGCTGAAGGTGGCTATAAGACAAAGTAAAATACAGATTGCAGAATAAATAGCCAGCAATCGTTCAGAGGCAATAAATTTCATCATAAATACACCAAAAAACCTTCCAACCATAAAAGCCAGTCCGCAGCCCCAGCCCAAATAATCAGCAGCCAGTACATTGCTGATACCGGCAACTTCTACCGCGTACAAAATAAAAAAGCTGAAAACACAGACCTGAGCCCCCACATAGAAAAACTGAGCCACAACAGCCCATGTCAGATGCCGATGGCGAAGAGCTCTGAAAACATTCAGACTCTTGCTCTCATCCTTATCTTCAACTTCAGGAAGACGCAAAAAATAAAAGATAGCTGCAATGACCAGAATTAAACTTCCCAAAATAAAATACGGCATCTTTACTGTAGAGGCTTCAGAAGCCAGAGCAATCTGCCTGGCACTTTCAGTCATTGCATTCAGTTCTTCATCACTGTAACCTTCTGTTAAAATAAATCTTGCTCCAATGATTGGAGCCATGGTAGCTGCCAACCCGTTAAATGACTGGGCGAAATTAAGCCGGCTGGTTGCTGTCTCAGGGTCGCCCAGCAAAGAGACATAAGGATTGGCTGCTGTTTCGAGAATGGTCAGTCCGCAGGAGATGATAAACAGTGCTCCGAGAAAGAATGAATATTGCTGGGTGTTTGCTGCCGGAATAAACAAAAAAGAACCAATAGCAAATAAGACCAATCCTGATAAAATCCCGGTTTTATACCCATACTTTTTCATCAGTATCCCAGCTGGAATAGCCACCAGCAGATAGGCGATAAAAACCGCAGAATCTACCAATGATGACTGTAATATGTTCAGGCTGAACGATTTCTTTAAATGAGGGATCAAAATCGGATCCAGGTTATGAACAAAGCCCCACATAAAGAACAATGAGGTAACCATGATGAAAGGGAAGAAATACTTGTTCTTTGCCATATAATCCTGTATTAGTATGTCCCGCTGTAAGTGTATTTCCCTTAGTCTGAAAAATATTTTTTTCAGGATGACAGCCGGCTTGGCCTGAGGATTACATTACAATAATACTAATTCAGGTGGTTTTATTTTAAAGAGATTCTACCTTTAAGTAAATGTTTTTGAATTATTTACATTCGAGTATGAAGCCTGACCCGGCAAGAATGCTGGTGCAGGAACTTCGGGATTACTTGCAGAAGGATTTCGCTTGAAGAAATTACCCAATCTTAACCGAGGTCATGGTCAATGAACCCCCTACTGCCTTATCATTAAAAAATGAAACCTCTTCATTCTTCCCCTGAAGACCTAAATTGTACAATAAAGGCAGGTAATGTTCTGACGTGGGTATAGCCTTTGAAATATCCGGGCTGATCGTACTGAAATTGATCAATGCCTGATGTTTTCCATCGGCGATCAATTGCTTAAACTTATCATTCAGTTCGTAAGCCCAGTCGAAGCCGAACCCGGGTTCATTCAAGCGATCCCAGGCTACCATCCTTAAGTTATGAACCATATTACCGCTACCAAGGATCAGCACTCCTTTTCTGCGTAAAGAATACAGGTCTTTTGCGAGATCATAATGGTATTGCGGACCTTTGGAATAATCGATACTCAATTGAAGCACCGGAACATTTGCTTCAGGGTACATATGCCTGACCACCGTCCATGCGCCATGGTCAAGTCCCCAATCATGATCCGGTTCAGCATGTATTGAATGTAATAATGAAATAGTTTCATTCGCAAGCTGAATACTTCCTGGTGCAGGGTATTGAACATCGAACAATGCCTGGGGGAATCCCCCAAAATCATGGATTGTAGGTGGGAAGTCCATCGCTGTAACTTTCGTTCCATTGCTTAGCCAATGAGCCGAAATTACCAGCACAGCTGCCGGCTGCGGAATTTCACGGGCCAGTTGCTTCCAATGGCGAGAAAACTCGTTGTCTTCAATTCCATTCATTGGAGAACCATGGCCTACAAAAAGTACGGGCATCAGATATCCGTCTTCTTTTAAATCATTTGTAAACCTATTGAATTTGCTGAGACCTGACATGACTTTGTAATTGATTATCAGATACAAAAATAGCACCTGAAAGATCAGGTGCTATTGATATAAGTTATAAAATTGCCTTGATCTGAATCAAGCGTATTTAATGTCATTGAGGTCTTTTGAACAGGCCACCCATTACAGCTTTGCCCAAAATATGTCCCTGAATGGTCTGCATCACTTTAGCTCTGGTTTCAAAAGGGTCATTATTTACTGCCGGGAAATCGAGTGTAATATCAAGAGCAAGAATTTCAAACATATAGTGGTGCAGAGGGCCACTTGCTGCCGCTCCGGGACCGCGGTAGACAGGGCCGGTTACGCTTATCTGATAACTGCCATCCGGTAATTTCGCTCCTCTTGGAAGCCCTTCAGGAAAACCTGTAGAATTTGCAGGAATATTCCATACCAGCCAATGAACCTGATCATCTGTCGTTTTATTTCGTACAAAATCCAGATCGTGCATGTGCAGCAATAAGCTCTTTGTACCGGCAGGTACATTCCCCCATGATAATGCTGGCGAAGTACCCTCTCCTGGTGCTGCTCCGGGAGCAGCCTGGCTGAATTTTACAGGTATGATAGTGCCGTCAGCAAAAGCATTCGTGCTAAGGGTCATTGGTGCCGGAGTAGTTTGTGCATTGCTTAAGAAAGCAGTACTAATCAATAGTGCTGAGATTAAAAATATCTTTTTCATGTTCGGTTTATGTTTGAAATATGAAGAGCAAATTAGCAATTATATTGATTCCTTCAGCCTGAAGCCTGTAAAATAAAGGATATGAAACTGAATGCCCCTAGAAATTGGAGTAGAGAAGAAAATAGGCAGAACCGGTAAGAAATATTGCACAAAATCCAAAGAATGCAGTTTTACGCAGTTCAACACTTCCAATGCTAAGTACAATCATGAACTTGACCAGTGTATTGGATAGGGCTGCAATTAAAATGGTATTGATGGCAATAGCAGAATCACCCCCGGATTTAGCCATTTTAGCCATGGAAAGGGTAATCGCATCCACATCGGTTATCCCTGAAATTGCACCAGCGATATAGGTACCGTTGTCTCCGAAGTTTTCACCGGCATATTTTACAAGCCATTGAATCGCAGCATATAACAATGCAAACTTAATTGCGGTAGCAAGATCAAGCGGGTTTTTAAGGATAATTCCATCACCGCCCGGCTTACCTTTTTTGAAGGTATAGATTAAAAAAGCAGAACCAAAACCTGCCAGTGAAATGATCAGTATAGGAACCCACAATTGCAAAAAAAGCTCCCAGTTAATCACATAAACCTCAAAAAGAACTCTTGGGAACATGATTGTACAGGCAGAGATTATACCCATAGCATAATAGAAGGATGAGCTTGCCGATGCAGCCTCCTTACTTTTTCGGGAAAAGGTCAGAGCCACCGAAGTACTCGAAACCAGACCGCCAACAAGGCCAGCGATCATAGTGCCCCTATCTCCCATAAATTTGGCAATCATATAACCCACCAGGCTTGTGCCTGCCACAAGCACAACCATTTGCCAGATTTCTTTCAGATTCCATAAATCATAGGGGCCGAAATTATCATCCGGAAGAAAAGGAATCACCAGAGCCGACATCACCACAAACAGAATGATAGCGAGTAATTCCCGACGTTCCAGTTTCTCTACAAAGAGGTGCAATGTTGGTCTGAAAGTCAGGAGAAGAAGCATTACCACCATAACGACGAGTGCAAATAACACCATACCCAGAAACACCAATCCGCCTAACATAAATGTAATCAGTAGCGCAAATTCAGATGTTGCACCCTTATTACTGGGCAGTTTGGATAATTGGATATAGGATATGATCACAAAGGCAAAAAC
>CAZGCG010000282.1:0-4952 GCA_964524205.1 uncultured Sphingobacterium sp.
TAGAGCTGACCCCCTCCTGATCATAAAATGATCAGGAAACACTTAACAACATATTAAAAATCAACAATTACATCCATTTGGAAGCAAAGCGGTTAAACTCCTGCCTGAGCTCATTAATAATCTTCTCTTCAGTAAGATACTGATCGTATAATTCAGCATTTTCTGCTGCACTCGACTGTGAGATAAATCCTGCGGACTCTTTTACCTGATTCTCTATCTTGTTTAGATTTTCATGCATACTATGCTTCAATTCATCGATATTATTACGCTGGATCAGAAACTGATTCTGAAAATGTTCTATTTTTTCAGCTATTTCACGACCAGTATTATCAGCTGCAATCTCTTCAAGACGCTTTATAAGTATCGCGATCTCCTGTTTATAAAAATCCAAACTTCTCAGTGCATCACTATGCAGGTTGTTGATGTGTTTTATATTGATCTCTTTCATAAAACAATTTTAACTAATACACCAGATCTATAGAATGACATTAGGCAGTTATTTTCATGATTTAACTCATATTATCTCTTTCTGCACTGCCTTCGGAATGCTATTAAATGAGTATATTTATTGAGCCTCCCGCTATGTTTCAGGAGTTAAATCAAAGAAATTTATGTGCTTTTCAGCAACAGCAAGTTTTGGCTCTGCAGCAGTTTTATTAATTATCGGAGGTTTTTGTATTAAGAATTCCGAAACAGGACCTCAAAGGCTGCTTTCTTCTATCCCATTGATGTTGTCATTACAACAGGGTTTGGAAGGAATCGTATGGATTTCATTCCTGAATCCTGAATACTCAGTATGGGGTAAATCAGCAACTTATGGTTTTCTGATCTTTGCGCAAATAGTTTGGCCCTTCTTTATTCCCTTTTCGATCATGCTAATGGAGAAAGAACAGAAACGGAAAAAGATTCTCCTTTTCTTGACTATCATAGGTTCAGTTCAGGCACTTTTTTTGGGTTACGGAATGTTGATGTATTCTGTTAGTTCAGAGATATTACATTCTCATATCCGGTATAACCTAGATTTTCCACCTGCAAATCGTTGGTATGGGGGTGTACTCTATATTATCGCAACCGGTGTTTCACCATTCATCTCAAGTATCAGGAAACTAAGATTTGTGGGTATTATTGTACTTTGTTCATATCTGTTTACCCGCGTCCTTTATGGGCAAAATGTAATCTCAGTTTGGTGTTATTTCGCTGCATTAATCAGCTTTGTAATTCTTGTAGTAACTCTACAGAGTAAAAAAGAGAAGGTCGTAAATACGGCAATTGCCCCAGTTTAATATTCAGAAATCAGCTATTGAACAAAAGCCTGGAAATACTATCGTATTTTCAGGCTTTTGCTGACCTTAATTGAGCTGATAAGCAGTCTATATTTTCTTCAATGCCTGTTCAATATCGAACAGAAGGTCATCAACTGATTCAATACCCACAGAGTAACGAATCAGACTTTCGGGAATGCCAAGTAAAGCTCGCTGCTCTTCTGTTAATTCTACATGGCTTGTAGTGCGTGGCGGACCAGCCAGGGTGCTCACCGAGCCAAGACTTGCAGCAAGATGCACAAGCTTAAGGGAAGGCAGGAATTTCTCTACCAGATCATAACCTCCATCCAGTGCAAAACTTAACATGCCCCCGTATCCTCTCATCTGAGATTTAGCAATTTCATGACCGGTATGTGTCTCCAATCCGGGATAAAATACCTGGCTAACTTTTGAATGTCCATTAAGGTAATTTGCGATCTTCATTGCCGATTCATTCTGTCTGGAGATCCTCAATTCGAGTGTTTTCATCCCTCTTGCAATCATGTAAGCTGGGTCGGCCTGCAGACTGGCTCCATTGATCTCCCTGAAATGAAATACTTTTTGCACCAATTCCCTGCTCCCTGCCAATACACCGCCCATTGCATCAGAATGGCCGCACAGGTATTTTGTAGCACTATGCAATACCAGATCTGCTCCCAGATCCAGTGGATTCTGGTTGATTGGTGTAGCAAAAGTATTATCTACAACAACAACAGCACCAACCTTTTTTGCAGCGAGGGCAATACGCTTAATATCAATGATTTTCAAAGTAGGGTTGGTTGGGGTTTCCAGATAAACCAGATCACATCCTTTGGCAATTTCATATTCCAGTTCCTCGTGATTCCCTGTTTCGCAAAGTTTAACTTCAACATGATACGCGGGAAAGAAATCGAGAAATAGTTTGCTTGTACCTCCATAGGTGTCCTTAACAGAAACTACCCTTTTGCCCGGCTTTAAAAAAGTAAAAAGTGTATTGCTGATCGCAGCCATTCCGGTTGCAAAGGCAGTAGCTGCCTCGGCACCTTCCAATACTCTGATTTTCTCTTCCAATGAAGCCACAGTAGGATTGGTATTGCGGCTGTAAATAAAGCCATCTGCTTTTCCGGTGGAGACATCGTACCATTCGTCAAGATCTTTGTAGGCAAATGCAACACTATTTACTATTGGTGTTGTAACAGCCTCTTTGAAGTAAGGATTATCTTCGCCGGCCCAAACTGCATCAGTAGCTTTACTGAATTTTCTGTTTTCCATATTTTTATTCTGGTATATCATCACACCCATTCGGTAAATTCCAAATATGGCATGATCTGTAAATTAAATCATCAAAATAATTTCGGCTGTAGATTACCTGGCAGGCTTGAGCAGAACATCATGAAAAGTGAGATCTGAATCCGGATCAATAATCTTTAGCTTTACCTGATCAACAGATCCGTCAGCATTCAATGCAAATGTAACGTATGAATCGGCCTTTAAGCTCTTATTTTTCAAAGTCGCGATAAAACTATTGTACTGGAAATACTTAAGCGATGCATTAAGGTGTGGCAATTGCTTAAATTCCATCAGCAAATCATCCCCGGAAGGAATTAAAATAACATCTCCATAAACCTCATCTTTGTAATTGCCAGCCAGTTTTGCGATTGAAAGATCGTATTTGCCTGCCGGATCAGCCTTAACCAGACTTTTGTTTTGGGATTCTGTCAGTCTTGCTGCGGATAATACCTGTTCATCATTAAAAGCCTTAAGCCAGTCAAATTTGGGATTATTCTCATAATAGTCCAGAACATGATAAATAATCGACCAATAGGCCGCGGTTGATTCCTGATTAGTTAATACGGTTATCCCAAGTTTCAGATCCGGAACCATGGCCACCTGTGAAACGAAGCCTCCCAGCTTACCACCATGACCTACCACCTTGTATTTCTGATAATTATAGGCCCTGAAACCTAAAGCATATCCAAAGAAATCCATTTGTGCAGGTTTCAGCCCTTCTGAAACTTTGCTTACAGGGATCGGTCGGATCACTTTCCAAAGTTGATTGGTGCTGGCAGGTTTAAATAGCTCCAGGCCTGAGGGCGTTCTACCTGAATCCAGTTGGGTAATCATCCAGTTTGCCATATCATTTGCGTTGGAAAGAATCCCTCCTGCTGCATTACTGGCATCGCCGATATTCTGCTCCATATAATCCTCAACAAGACCGACTTTGCCATTGATACGATCATGTGCTGCAGAAATATTTGGCTTGCTCGCGAATTCTGAATGCCTGGAAGCACTCCCCGGCATACCGACCTTAGCAAAAATCCGCTCTTTAACAAAATCCTCCCATTCCCTGCCGCTTAGTGCCTTAATCACTTCTCCCGCAGCCAGATATAAGATGTTATCATAGGCATAGGTACTTCTGAAATCATGAACCAATGGCAGTTTCTGAAGTTTTCCCAAGATCTCCCTTCTCGAATAAGTTGAGGGAGGAAATAACATAAGGTCTCCTGAATAGGCTAAAAGTCCGCTATGATGAACCAAAAGATCTCTGACAGTAAGATTAGTACTGACATAGGAATCGGCCATTTTAAACCATGGAAGATGATCAATTACCCGATCATCCCATTTTAACTTGCCTTCTTCAACCAACATAGCTAATGCCGTTGCAGTAAATGCTTTTGAATTTGAAGCAATTGAAAAAAGTGTATTTGCATCTACCCTGTCAATCCCGCCCAATTTTTTAATTCCATAGCCTTTTGCAAGCAATACTTTGCCGTCTTTTACAATGGAAACACTGACACCAGGGACTTCAAAAGTTTTTAACACCTTTTCAACATATTGATCAAGACCTGGGGGCAAACTTTGCTGAGCTTTCGCCTGTATTGAGAAAGACAGAATTAATAAGAGAATTAATAACAAATTGGAAGTTTTATTGCTCACCATGTCCGGAATTATTTGCTTGTTAAAATGAGCTTGAAGATTGCGATAATTTCTTGAATCTCCACAAATATTATACTTTTCAAACAATCAAACTAGTAACAGAAAGACAAATGTAATTCGTTGTTGTCTAGCCAATTTAAATCCTATTCAGAACACTTCGATTTAGGCTTTTCAAATGGATGTTTTAGTTAATTTCAATATAATCCCCCCCCTTTAACCTTGCCTCCCTCTATAGCCGGGAAGGCCAATTTCTTTTGTGGGCCAAAAGAAACAAAAGCCTTCTTCAATCCCTAGGTGCCTTGGCTACAATCCTCCGCACATCAAAAAAACAGGGATCGCTGCTTTTGGGGGATAGCAATATTTGAAAGCATTCCGGTTATGACCCCAAAATCTGATGCTCGGAGGTGCTATTTGAATGCATCTGCTGCTTTTTTTTGATTTTGCTGGCATAGGTCCCGGTTTAAAACCGGGAGAATCGTCCTTCGGTTTATCCAATTTGATATGAACGGTGGTTGGGATAGTGCTTGGGCCTACAACCGGTCATAAATTACTGTCATTGCCGATTGCAGAGATCGGCATTCAGGGATTTGGCAGGAAAGGCGCACTTAATCCTTGCACAAACTTTCATAAACCACATCGGTTAAGTAATCCGGAGAAGTGGTGCAGATCCATTCAAATGCTCATTGCCATAGATACGGCTCGGATTACACCAATAGGATTAAGTGTGGATTTACA
>CAZGCG010000283.1:0-4925 GCA_964524205.1 uncultured Sphingobacterium sp.
CCCTTCCGCCGCAAAGGCGGACTAATTTTATAATTAATCATAGATTTTATTTTTACCTGGACACTGGTGGTTTCCAATTGATTACAAAAATTAATTGCTGGATTTGCTAAACACAGTATACCGTACTGTTTCTGAATATTCATTATGAGGAAAGGTATAGAAACGAACCTTTCCGTCATTATCCATAGAAAAACCCGGATCATTATCCAATTGAATAACATTTCCCGAAACATTTCTGGCCGGAAAGTACAAACTAGATCCATCCGGAAAATCCAGGCGAATATGAGTGACATCAGGTGGAGCAGAATCCAATTCAAGATTATGCTTTCCTCCTGAGTGTTCGGTTCCTTTTAATATTCCCGACTTTTCCCTCCCCTTCGCATATTTCCAACCGGCACTCGAAATAAGACTAATTTCATTCCCATTCAGACTAATCCTATCCTGAATATTTTTACCATTAAATTCATAATCTATAAGATAGCTATCACCATCAGCACGAACTGATTTTATCCATGGCTTACTTTGAAAAGGTTCATGGATCGCCACAAAACTTGATTTATTACCGGTATGTCTTTGCATAATTCCAAGGCGCATGAAATTATCGAGTTTATTATCATCTTCAGCCGCCAGCCTGACAGATGGGGCACGAAAACTGAATATCTCAGTATCTTTTTGCGGTATATGATGAGTTCGCAGCCCCGAATTCTGATAACTCCAGGTTGCTGTCCATGGTTTGCTTGCCGTGCCAGCCTTAATATCTTTCATATAGGAATAAGCATGGATTTTCTTACCGATCATATCTGAATCATACTGGTTCATGGGTACAGCAGTCCCTCCCCATTCAGGTACCAGCGTTTTAACCGGACGATCCATTGAAATACTGGTCTCCAGTTTTCCTTCTTCTTCACACATACCATGCAGAAACCAGTCATGTGTCTCGCCTCCGGCAACATCAAAACGGTCAATCACATAATCCATACCTTCAGCCGCATGAACGAAAATCAGCCTTCTTCTGTATTCATTTGATGTAGAATAAGCCGGGGACGCATCTAAGTCAATAACCTTAACCTGAGGATTTTGATCATCATAATACATCAGGCGACCTGTTACAGGTTTTGCTACAGTTCCCTGATCCTGTGCTTTCTGGTCTATAACAACGGTATTGTGTGATGCTGTGTGTAATGTCCAGCCACGATACTTGGAATGTGTATAACCGATATCCGAAAGCAGCTCAGCACCATTTGCAAATAAGATAATGGAAGCGTTGTCATAATGTGAGTGACCATAATTACCGCTCCAGTTTACATTGAGCATGGTTTGATCCTTTCCGTTACCGGCTGCCAAAGCTGCATTCCCGAGCGATGGCCATAGGCGCGAAACAGCAACATCATCAGTTTTTACGGGTTTAGCTCTGTTGGCCCAGGTATCATTGAGAGGCAGTTTATGACCATTGGGGAATACTGCCTGCTGGCTTACATTTAAAGCACTTTTATAAAAAGGCATTGCATTGGTCAGATCAAGATTTTCAAAACGCTCCCCCTTCCAGTCAGCAGGATCTGTATAACCCTTCGCTGCCTTCGCCACACTCTCCAGGCCTCCAATGGTTTGATCATGATAAGAAACAGTCCCCTCTTTCCACCAGCCATCCGCAAAAAACCCGAGTTTTAAAAATTCCCTGAAGCGATTCACTCCATCATGAACAATGTCGGGCCTGTTTAGTATCCGGCCCACCCTTACCATATCCCTGTACATACCGGGCGACATATTGGTATAAATTTCAGGGTTAGCCGCAGTAAACTCATAGCCCGAAATCAAAAGATCTTTTACGATTCTTTGATCTGTATCCTTGCCAAAATGTGAATCCATTCTGCTCCAATCATAAGCACCTTCCTGCAAGTTTTCATACGCTATTGCAATCTGTACCGGAATATCACCATAAGCCCACCAATTCCATTTAGCCCCGCGATAAGGAACCAATCCTTCATAAGGCCATTTCTGATTTGCAGGAAAAAACTTTTTGGGAGCACTTGGATAATCGTAACGTATTGCATAATCAGGGAATAGCTGTGCAAAACGCCCCGCAATCATTGCCGCTCTATCGCCATAAGCAGGATCTTTGGTCTGTGACCATAACTCTGACAGTTGAACAGCCATTTGCTGAATCCATTTCCAGCGCTCAAACCAGGCATGTGCTTCATAATAATATTGAGTTCCCTGCGCATTCTGAAAATAACGGTAAACCTGTTTTGCGCCGCTTGGTGCTATGATTACTTTTTCGCCATTATGAGGGTATTTTTCATTTGGGAAGGTCATATTGCAGAACTTACATTTTACCTGATCTCCCATTCCAGGCTCCCAGTTTAATATTCCCATCTCCTGGGCGCCCCCATTACAATTCGGGCAACCGATAAAGAAAATACCTGATCCCGGTGGCACCAGATTCTTCACATCGGTCAGAGACATTTTCATCAAAGGTTCAAATGATGCCATATGAGCTTCTATATTTTCCGCTTTCTGTTGTCCATAAACAAGAGCGGGCATAAGAAATGCCAGATATAGGAATGCTTTAAATAATCTGTTAATCATGATCTTCCATTTATGTAGAGATTAATAAGACTCGTGTACGTACCCGAATTTAACTATAAAATTATGGAATTAGAAATTTGCTAATAAAATTTGGAATTAATTTGAAAGCCAGGAATCAATCTCAAAATTAAATATGCTCAAATAGGTGTTTAAACAAGGAATTTAAAAAAAATAAAAATAATTGAAAACCATCCATTACCAGACTTCGTAATTCAGCCCAAATAACAAAAAGACAAATGAAAAAAATATTAATTCTTGCTGTTGCATTAGTAGCTTCTGTAATCAGCACAACAGGTTTTGCACAAGGAACCAAAATGGTAGGTGGTGCTGAGATGTACCCAAGTAAAGACATTGTAGACAATGCGGTAAATTCAAAAGACCATACCACATTAGTTGCAGCGGTAAAGGCCGCCGGACTTGTAGAAACATTGAAAAGTGACGGTCCGTTTACAGTGTTTGCCCCAACAAATGATGCCTTCAACAAACTACCTGAAGGAACAGTTGGCACACTTGTTAAGCCTGAAAACAAGGCAATGCTTACAAAAATTCTTACCTATCACGTTGTTTCAGGCAAATTTTCTGCAGGAGATGTTGTGAAAGCAATCAAAGCAGGCAAAGGAACAGCAGTATTTACAACTGTAAGCGGTGGAAAATTATCTGCCATGATGAATGGTAAAAATGTAGTGTTAAAAGATGAGAATGGTGGTACTGCTACAGTAACCATTGCTGATGTTAATCAAAAGAATGGAGTTATTCATGTAATTGACTCTGTTGTTTTACCTAAGTAAATAATCAGCTAAATGTCAAAATATCCCCGGAACATTTCCGGGGATATTGTTTTTATATATTTGTCATGCAGGTTGAAAACTGTGGTGAAAATATCTAATCATTGAGTCCGAGAACAAAAATATCCTTATCTGAAGATGAACTGGTAATGGCTCTCCGTAACAAGGAAAAAGCCGGAGCTGAAGCTTTGTATGATATGTACTCCTCTTCTCTCTACGGTATAATCTTTAGAATTGTTCAGCACGAAGAAATCGCAGAAGATTTACTGCAGGATACCTTCTTCAGAATCTGGAACTCCTTTTCTTCTTATGATGAATCTAAGGGTCGGTTATTCACCTGGATGGTTAATATTGCACGAAATATTTCAATAGACAAAACCCGTTCAAAAGATTTTCGTAACAGTTCGAAAACCGAAGACATAGAAAATAACGTATTATCATTAGAAATGCAATCAGGTAATACTTTAAATCCTGAAACTATGGGATTAAAAGAACTTGTTGCTAAATTGAAGCCCGAACAAAAAATAATTCTTGACATGGTTTATTTCCGGGGATTTACTCATGCAGAAGTCTCGGAAGAACTTGAAATTCCATTAGGAACAGTCAAAACAAGATTAAGGAACGGCATAATCAGTTTAAGAAAGGTATTTAATTAAGTGAAAAACCTCAAATCATATTTGGAAAGCGGCATCCTTGAACAATACGTTCTTGGTGATTTAAGCATTGAAGAGAGGCTTGAAGTAGAAAAAAACGCAATAAAGTATCCTGAGATTAAAGCAGAACTGATTGAAATTGAATCTGCCCTATTAAACTATGCGATAGCAAATGCTATTGAACCTTCGGAATCTTTACGTAATAAGGTTTTAAATTCGCTTGAAAAAGCTGAAGCTGATGTACGTCCAATATATGCTGCAGCACCAAAATCAGGGCAATTTTATAAGTATGCTTTCGCTGCATCTCTTGCCCTCTTATTCATCAGTGTTATTTTACTGATTAACCTGAATAGTAAACTTAACGATTCCTACACCCAGATTGCTGTGCTGCAATCCGGAAATCAGCGCTTTTCAAATCAGGTCAATTATATTGATGAAGAATTAAGGGATACCCGTAATGCTTTACACTTTTATCAAAACCAGGCTGCCTACAAACTTGTGACATTAAAAGGTTCAGCTAAAGCCCCTGCAGCAAGTATGCTGGTTGCCTTCAATCCTGATGAAGAAGAAGTAATGATTGATCTTTCTTCCCTGAAAATGCCATCCAACGATAAAGAACACCAATATCAATTATGGGCAATGGTAGATGGTAAACCGGTAGATCTTGGAGTATTCGACTCCGAGGGCGACAGTACCGGAATGAAGAAAATGAAGTCAGTTAAAAATGCACAGGCCTTTGCAGTCACCCTCGAACTCCGCGGTGGTAGCGCCAATCCAACCATGGATCAAATGATGGCTATTGGAAGTATTTGATGAGGTGTTAGGTTTGAGATATCAGGTTTGAGGTATCAGGTTTCAGTTAGAATCCAAGACAATCATTTAACTCCTAAAATCTTGTTAT
>CAZGCG010000284.1:0-4915 GCA_964524205.1 uncultured Sphingobacterium sp.
AGCCGAATTGATGCCTCAATTTACATTTTTTGTGATGATTGCTTTCTTTGCATCACTCGGATTGCCTGGATTCTCCGCATTTATGGCCGAAGCTTTCAGTCTGATTGGTGCTTTTACTTCAGAGGATGTAAATGGTCTTTTACCCAGGTGGATGGCAATCGGGGCTTCAGTCGGGATTTTACTCAGTGCTGCCTATTTTCTGTGGACATTGCAGCGTATGTTCTTTGGTCAGGTCCGTTTGAAGGGAGGAGATGCCTGGAAAGATCAGCTTGTAGATGTTAAGACCAGGGAAAAATTTGCCCTCGTACCATTGGCGGTACTTGCTTTGCTTTTGGGAATATTTCCTTCTTTGCTGTTTGATAAAATGAACGCTTCAGTTCTGGCATTGGTTCAGTTAATTACCGGATAATGAATGATCTGATTCCATATATTCCATCATCCATCCGGGATTCATTAGCGAGTTTGTCTTTTTTTAGTGCCGAGATAAGTTTGGTTTTGGGTTTCCTTTTGGTAATTCTTGCCGATCTCTTTTTTAGCAAACGATACCCCCAGCTAAGTTTTATCCTCGCACTTCTTACTTTATTGCTGACAGCCTATCAAAGCAGCGGATTTCTTAAAATTGACAGTACTCCGCTGTTCGGAGGAATGATCATTATGGATCATCTGTCCATACTCTTTAAGCTTCTCTTTTGTCTGGCTAGCATACTGTTTGTTTTATTTATCCGGTTTAACCGTGCTTTTCAGCGCCATGATAAAGGTTTTGGAGATATGTACGCCATTCTGCTTGCGGTTCATCTGGGACTTAATCTGATGGCTATGTCAGCAAACTTGCTGATGATATATCTGTCACTCGAAATGGTATCTCTTGGATCCTATTTAATGGTAGGCTATCTTTCAACGGGACAGAAGCAGGCAGAAGCTGCGATGAAATATGCCTTATTTGGGGCGGTTTGTTCAGCCATCATGCTTTATGGAATTTCATTGCTGTATGGATTTACAGGTACCCTTTATTTAAGTGATCCTGAATTTCTGTCAGGATTGAAAAGTTTGCCTCTTATGTCCTCAGGGCTTGCCCTTATTATGTTGTTTATCGGGATTGCATTCAAACTATCCCTTGTACCTCTTCATTTTTGGTCGCCTGATGTTTATGAAGGAGCCCCAACACCGGTAACTGCTTTCCTGTCAACTGCTCCAAAAATTGCAGGATTTGCTGTTCTGATTAAGTTTATGGAAATATTCTATGATCCGGGATCAAAGATATTGAGTTCTTCTATACTGGATCTGAATTATATTCTTGCATGTCTTGCTATTCTGAGTATGCTGCTCGGAAATTTTGTTGCTATATGGCAGAATAATGTCAAGCGGATGCTGGCTTATTCATCAATTGGTCATACGGGGTTTATGCTGATGGCGCTATTTATTTTTTCAACCAGTGGATTTAAAGCAATTATATTCTATATGACCATTTATGTGATCATGAATATGGCTGCATTTATGATGGTTGATGAAATAGAAGAAAAAACAGGGAAGCAAAATATTGATGAATATAAAGGTTTAGGGAAACAAAATAGCTTGCTGATGATCAGTCTGCTGATCGTTCTGGTTTCGCTGACAGGTTTGCCACCAACGGTTGGATTTACAGCAAAGTTTTTAGTGTTCTCTTCGGCTTTGGAAGCTTATAATTTGTCCGGTTCACCAATTCTGCTGATCATGATCATTATAGCATCGCTAAGCACTGTAGTTTCATTGTTTTATTATTTCAAAATTCCTCTGAATGCATTTTTGAGAGAATCGCCTGATCCTGTTCAGCTTTCAGTCAGATCTGCAAAAGTATATATGGGTGTTTTTCTGGCATTTCTTCTGCTGCTTTTGATCGTCTTTCCTTCACTAATAGAGCAATTTATATAGTAGAGCTCAAATGTTAGGAAATATGGCATTTTCCTGAAGATTTAAGAATGATTTCATTGGCTTCTTAGGTATTAAATATCTATTTTTGCAAACTCAGAACTTACTATGAGTGATTCGATTAAACATGAGTGCGGTATTGCACTTATCCGTCTTTTAAAGCCTTTATCTTATTATCAGCAAAAATATGGAACAGCACTTTATGGGCTGAACAAATTGTATTTGCTGATGGAAAAGCAGCATAACAGAGGGCAGGATGGTGCCGGAATTGCTACGATCAAACTCGATGTCCAGCCTGGTAAGCGTTATATCAGTCGTCATCGTGCCATGGGTGCGAATGCAGTAGCAGAGATCTTTGAGTATGTTCAGAAAAAATTCGCGGATGTTCACAATGAATCACCTGAATTATTGCAGGATACTGATTGGCTGAAAGAAAACGTGAGTTTTACCGGTGAAGTACTGATGGGACATTTACGTTATGGTACTCATGGAAAAAATAGTATTGAGAGCTGTCACCCATTTTTACGTCAGAATAACTGGATGACCAGAAACCTGGTTGTGAGTGGTAATTTCAACATGACCAACGTTGATGAATTGCTTGAACAGTTGTTTGAACTTGGGCAGCATCCTAAAGAAAGAACCGATACAGTTACCGTACTCGAAAAGATCGGACACTTTCTTGATACAGAAAATCAGGAGTTGTTTGATAAATATAAAAACGAAGGTTTTTCTAACGAACAAATAAGTCACCAGATCGCTGAGCATATTGATGTAGCATCGATCCTGCGCCGCTCAGCAAAGACATGGGATGGAGGATATACCATCAGTGGAATTCTGGGGCATGGAGACGCTTTTGTTATGCGTGATCCGGTTGGTATAAGACCAGCATTTTATTATCATGATGATGAAATAGTGATCGTTACCTCTGAACGCCCTGCTATACAAACCGCATTTAACATTCCGCTTGAATTGGTAAAGGAGATCAAGCCCGGCCATGCCCTCATCATAAAAAAGAACGGAAAGGTAACTGAAGAGCAATTCCGTGAACCGGAAGTGCAAAAATCATGTTCCTTCGAACGTATCTATTTTTCAAGAGGAAGTGATGCTGATATTTATCGTGAAAGAAAACAACTCGGACTGTTCCTTTGTCCGCAGATATTCAATGAGATTAACTATGATCTGAAGAATACTGTTTTTTCTTACATACCCAATACTGCAGAAGTTGCTTTCTATGGGATGGTTGAAGGTGTTCACAAATACCTCAGGGATTATCAAAAGGATATTCTTTTAAATCGGGCAGATAAAATTTCGGATACCGAACTGGAAGAAGTGCTGAACATGTCGGCCAGAATCGAGAAAATTGCGATAAAAGATGTGAAGCTTCGCACCTTTATAACCCAGGACGCCGACCGGCAGGATATGGTAGCTCATGTTTATGATACTACCTATGGCCTGATTAACAAGGGCGCCGATAATTTGGTTGTACTTGACGATTCGATCGTCAGAGGGACTACCTTAAAACAGAGTATTCTCAAGATTCTTGACAGATTAGGACCTAAACGCATTATAGTAGTTTCTTCAGCCCCTCAGATAAGGTATCCCGATTGTTATGGTATAGATATGTCAAGGATGGGTGAGTTCGTCGCATTTGAGGCATCAATTTCACTTTTGAGGGAAACAGGACGGGAGGATATTATCGACAGGGTTTATCAGAACTGTATTGAATCTGAGAAACTTGGGAATATGCAGACTGAAAATTTTGTTCAGGAAATTTACAGCCAGTTTAGTGATCAGGAAATTTCTGACAGAATTGCAAAGATCATCACTCCAAAGGAAATCAAAACAGAAGTAAAGGTAATCTACCAAACACTGGATAATCTTCATAAAGCAATTCCGGGCCATTTGGGAGATTGGTATTTCTCAGGCAATTACCCAACTCCAGGTGGTAATAAAGTGGTAAATAAGGCCTTTATGAACTGGATGGAAGGGAAGAATCAGCGAGCCTATTAAGGGAGTTGACAGTTGACAATTGACAGTTGAACAATTACTACTTCAGCAAAAGTATTTTTTTCAATTGAAATTCTTTCTTTTGCACCCCTATTTTAAAAGATATTTTTACTGAACCAGCATTTAATCTCAATACTAAATTTCAATTGTCAATTGTCAACTAAATAAGTGAGTGCCCCGTCAATAGATTATAAATCAATCGCGCTGCAAAGATCAGTATCAGGACTCCGGCAATACGATTTAGCCGGGCAATATTTTTTTCCTTAATCCTGTACCTCAGTTTATTAGCATAATATGCCTTTAACACATCCAGGCTAAATTGAGTGATTAGAATTGACCCAAAGAATGGGATAATTTCAGAAGATTTTATCTCTCCTGAAATCGATATAACACTGCTGGTTACGCTCAGCCAGTAAAGAAGGATAGCCGGGTTGAAAATGCACATCAAAAATCCTTTTATAAAATAACCGGTGTTTTTTCTCTTTGAGCTGGTCTGCTCATAATTCACCTTTACTTTCTTAAAAAGATAATAAAGTCCAATTACGAACAGAATCGTACTGCCGGCAATTCCTATTTGAAGTCGGTAGGTGTTTTCAAGTGCGATAAATGATGTGCCGTACAAACTGATGCCAACATAAAAAACATCACTGAGCACCACGCCACCTGCAAGTGAAACACCCGCAGCAAACCCTTTTTCAATACTGGTTTTTATCAGAGCAAAAAATACAGGTCCGGTTAGAAACGAAAGCACAAATCCCAATCCTATTCCTGAAACGATTGATTCTATCATTCCGAATATATATTCCTAAAAGTTTTTTCGCAAATTAACCTAAAAACAAAGAAATATATAGTAAGATTGATAAAAACATTTAAAACTTAGAGATATGAGAAATTTAATTTATGTTAGATAATTATTTAACAATAGAAACCTGTTATGGATAACAATTCGCAAAAAAATTATTCCTCGGCTTTATATACACTGATTACAGTGTTTTTCTTTTGG
>CAZGCG010000285.1:0-4910 GCA_964524205.1 uncultured Sphingobacterium sp.
AAGAATAAGATAACTATTTCTATATTTTCAATTTTTCCCGGACACTACTGATTAGGGAATGAACAAATTAGCATCCCGATGGCTATCTGGAGGGAAAGGACCTACGAAATCACTTAGCCGAGTGCAAAGTAGATTTCGTCACCCGATAGATATCTGGTCGGAACTTCGGGAACAAATCATGGATAATTTATTGATTTGTCAATTTGTCGAGGTAGGATGTCATCCCGATCCGCCCTTCGCGGGAGGGAACTTCGCTGAGTAAGACAAGTTTTGCTTCAGTCTGCTAAGTTCCTTCACTGCGTTCATGATGACAGGTTTCGATTTCCCTCATATAGGTGATATCCCTTTACCATTAGTAACTCTAATCTCTTGGCCGGGACAACACCGACCAAAGGAGCAATTCCCAATCGACAAATGGACAAATAATCTCATTGCCAAATGGCACTCCACCCGATAGCCATCGGGTTGCTAATTTACTCATTAGCTCATTCTCTAATTAAAACACTTCTTTGTTATCTTTGCACTATCCTATGGAATTCAAACTCACTTCAGAATATTATCCCACTGGCGACCAGCCAGAGGCGATCAGGCAATTAGTTGAAGGTGTTAATGCAGGGGAGCATTATCAGACCCTGCTGGGTGTGACAGGTTCAGGTAAAACCTTTACCATTGCCAATGTGGTGCAGCAAACGCAAAAGCCGATGCTGGTTCTCAGCCATAATAAAACTCTTGCAGCCCAGCTTTATGGAGAATTCAAGCAATTCTTTCCGGAGAATGCTGTGAATTACTTTGTATCCTATTATGATTATTATCAGCCCGAAGCTTATATAGCTTCATCCAATACCTATATCGAAAAGGATCTTCAGATTAATGAGGAGATTGAAAAACTAAGGTTGCGCACTACCTCTTCACTTATGTCGGGAAGGCGTGATATCATAGTAGTTTCATCCATTTCCTGCATTTATGGTATGGGAAATCCGGAGGATTTTTCAAATTCAATATTCCGATTTGCTGTGGGCACAAGAATCAGCAGGAATGCTTTTCTGCACCGCCTGGTCGAAATACTTTATTCCAGAACGACTGTAGATTTCCGGCGCGGGACATTCCGGGTGAAGGGTGACACAGTGGATATCTACCCGGCCTACATGGATTTTGCCTACCGTGTTTCATTTTATGGAGACGATATCGAAGAGTTGAGTACAATTGATCCTGCATCAGGAAAAACCTTAGAGAAAATGGATCATTTGGCCATTTTTCCTGCGAATTTATTTGTTACCCCAAAAGAAAGACTTACCCAGTCCATCTGGGCTATTCAGGAAGAACTTGAGAGCCGCAAACAGCAGTTTATTGATGAAAAACGATTTTTAGAAGCTAAAAGACTGGAAGAGCGGGTTAACTATGATCTGGAAATGATCCGGGAGCTGGGCTATTGCAGCGGAATCGAAAATTACTCCCGCTTTTTTGATGGAAGAACCCCCGGAATGCGCCCATTCTGTCTGCTGGATTATTTCCCGGATGATTATCTGATGGTGATTGATGAAAGCCATGTAACCGTTCCCCAGATCAGAGCAATGTATGGGGGGGACCGTTCCAGAAAAATCTCCCTTGTAGATTATGGTTTCCGCTTACCGGCCGCTCTGGATAATCGTCCCCTGAACTTTAATGAATTTGAAAAACTTGCCCCACAGACCATTTATGTAAGTGCCACTCCAGGTGATTACGAACTGGAGCAAACGGAAGGGGTATTTGTGGAACAGGTAATCCGGCCCACCGGACTTCTGGATCCGGAAATTGAGATCCGTCCGGTTGTAAATCAGGTAGACGACCTGCTTGATGAGATTGATAAAACCGTTAAACTGGGTGACAGGATACTCGTTACTACCCTGACCAAAAGAATGTCTGAAGAGCTTACAAAATATATGAACCGCCTTGGAATTAAGGTGAGATATATTCACTCAGAGGTAAAAACAATGGAAAGAGTTGAAATTCTGAGGGATCTGAGGCTGGGTGTGATTGATGTTTTAATTGGAATAAACCTGCTACGTGAAGGTCTGGATCTTCCGGAAGTATCATTGGTAGCCATTCTGGATGCTGATAAAGAAGGATTTCTTCGCTCTGAACGATCATTAATTCAAACCATTGGTCGCGCAGCACGAAATGACCGTGGTCGGGTAATTATGTACGCTGATAAAATAACCAACAGTATGCGTGTCACCATTGAAGAAACCAATCGAAGAAGGGAGAAACAAATCGCATACAATACAAAACATGGTATTACACCAAGAACTGTTGGTAAATCCCGTGAAGCCATCATCGAGCAGACCTCAGTAATGGATTTTAAAGGGGGTGTTCAGAAAGCTTACATCGAAAAGGAAATGACCGACAATCTGGCCGCTGATCCAATTGTTCAATACATGACCAAACCTGAATTACAGAAATCTATTGATAAAACGAAAAAAGATATGGCCCTGGCCGCGAAAGAAATGGACTTTCTGCTAGCAGCCAAATTAAGGGACGAAATGTTTGCATTGGAGAAGGTGATGGAGGAGAGGTTTAAATAATTGAGACCCGATAGCTATCGGGTTGAGAATTAAGAATTTTAACATGTTTACTACCATCTAAAGCAGGATGTCATCCCGACGCAGGAGGGAACTTCGTTGAACCATGTCAATATTTGAATAAAGTCGACTAAGTTCCTTCACTCCGTTCAGGATGACAGGTTGCAAAGCGGCATATGAAATAATTTTGTTGCTAAAGATACTGTTCAGATTGGCCCTTCGCTGAGAGGGATTGTCTAAAGTGAAAATTAAATCCATTTTAAGATCATTTATAAAGTGAACCCACATTTCACTGACAACTGATAACAGGCAACTGACAACAATTAATTGAGAATTGAGAGTTAAATCCATTTGAAGATTAAAATTAATTTAAAATGAACCACCAATTCACCAACAACTGACAACTAACAACTGACAACTAATTATGGACAGAAAAGACATTTATCCCGGACTGGAAGTTGACATCATCCTTAAAAAAGACCAGCGCAGCGGTGTCCGTACCAGAGGGATTGTCCAGGCACTGCTCACCAGTGCAGCTTTTCATTCCAGAGGCATCAAAGTGAGACTTGAAGACGGACAGGTAGGCCGGGTAGTGGAAATATTCAATTGATTTTCTAATACTTTTAGACCATTGAACTTCAATCTGTGCAATTTTAATCTCAATACTCAATACTATGTACTAAGTACTCAAAACAGTAATTCCAATGTAACATTTCCTCCCATTTGAAACATTTTAAAAAAATTAACGTCTATATTTGAGTATTATATTTTGTTATTATGGCAATTTTAAAGTTTTTATTTATCACAATTTGTATTCTCTGGCTGATCAAAATGATAGCCCGAGTGCTTTTACCGATCGCATTTCAAAAAATGATGACAAAAGCACAAAATCAGGCTAATCAACGCTATCAGCAACAGCATAACCAACATCCTGATGGCCGTATCCGGGTAGATTACATGCCGCCAAAAGAAAAAAATCGCGGTGATCAGGCTGGTGACTTCGTAGAGTATGAGGAAATTAAATAAGCCTGAATTATTCTCAAAAAGCTATTTTTTTAAATTATTGATTAGTTTATTCAAAGTTCGGCCGCTGATTTTGCCTGAATTACCCAATATTTAAGATTTATTTTCATAAAGCTCAATAACAAGCCTTGCAGGTTTAAGCTTTTTTCTATTTTTGGCATTCAACTAATTTAAGCAGAATGAATAACTGGTTTAAACGCAATGGGGTACATCTGGCCATCATAGGAATATTTATCGCCTTATGTTTTGTGTATTTCAGTCCGGCATTACAGGGTAAAGCCCTCTATCAGAGCGATGTTCTCTATGCCCAGGGAATGCAAAAAGAGATCATGGATGTTAGGGCAAAGGATGGTAAAGGACCATTGTGGACCAATGCCATGTTTGGAGGTATGCCTGCCTTTCAGATATGGGTTCAGTATCCAAACAATGTGACAACCTATGTGATCTCATTCTTTAAAACTGTTTTCCCAAATCCAATTGATACCGTTCTGCTTTATCTCTTAGGAGCTTACCTACTATTCTGTGTTTTAAGAATGAACCCATGGCTTGCAGCAGCCGGGGCTATCGCTTTTGCATTTTCATCTTATAATTTCCAGATCATCGATGCCGGTCATAGCAATAAAGCAATGGCCATCGCATTTTTCCCACCTATTCTGGCTGGAATTATTATGGCTTTTCGCAGGCAATATCTTACCGGCGCTGTTCTAACGGCATTATTCCTTGCTATTGAGATCAGAACCAATCATATCCAGATGACCTATTATCTGTTTATCGCCTTGCTTATTTATGTTGGTATTGAACTTTATCATGCTGTTAAAACAAAAACCACTCAGGATTTTCTGAAATCCTTTGGATACCTGGCTGCAGCAGCTCTGCTTGCAATTGCTGTGAATGCCGGCACACTCTGGACAACTTATGAATATGGAGCAGAAACAATCCGTGGAAAATCAAATTTAAAAACTGAAAAGTCGGAGCCAAATAATGGCCTTGACCGTGAATATGCTTATCAATGGAGTCAGGGTGTTAGTGAAAGTCTGACTTTTCTGGTGCCCAACGCCTATGGAGGTGCATCCGGCGCCGGTAATCTGGATGAGAATTCAGAAGTAGCAAAAACTCTGGCTACTAAAGGTATTCCAGCAGAGCAGCTTTTACCAGCCATGCAGCAATTATCGCAGATTGGGCTAAATACCTATTGGGGTGAAAAGCAAATTACCTCTGGTCCATGGTATTTTGGAGCAATCATCTGCTTCCTCTTCATTCTCGGTTTATTTATTGTAAAAAACAGAATAAAATGGTGGATCCTGAGTGCAAGTCTTTTATGTCTGATAC
>CAZGCG010000286.1:0-4866 GCA_964524205.1 uncultured Sphingobacterium sp.
TGCGAATTCAAAACTAAATAATTTTTATGTTTGATTGCTAAACCAATCTAATTGAACGACAATATGTCAAGAAACCTTTTCAGAAAGAAATCTATTGAGTTGATCATGAAAGACCGCCAGGCGGGATTTTCGGATGCCGAAATCGAAGATCAGCAATTAAGAAGAGTGCTTTCTGTTAAAGACCTTACTTTAATGGGTATCGCTGCAGTAATTGGTGCCGGGATATTTTCTACAATTGGAAACGCAGCCTTTAATGGAGGTCCGGGGGTAAGTATACTCTTTATCATTACTGCCATCACCTGCGGATTTTCTGCATTATGCTATGCAGAGTTTGCTTCAAGAATTCCGGTTGCAGGAAGTGCCTATACCTATGCCTATGCGTCTTTCGGAGAACTAATTGCCTGGATAATCGGATGGGATCTGCTGATGGAGTACGCCATTGGTAATATTGCGGTTGCAATATCATGGAGTGAATATTTTACCAATTTGCTCGAGGGTTTCAATATCCATATACCGGCCTATCTGACGATGGATTATCTTTCTGCCTCCAGAGCATATAAAGAAGTGCTGGCAGCCGGAACAGATCTGAGTGGGATCAGTGCGAAGATTCAATATGCTGCAGGAGCATGGGAATCAGCCCCGGGATCGGGCAACCTAAAATTCATAGCAGACATTCCGGCATTGGGCATTGTTTTTTTAATTACTTATCTGGTTTATATAGGCATTCGTGAAACAAAAAGAGCAACCAATGCAATGGTCTTCCTGAAAATTGCTGTGGTGATCGGAGTTATTGCACTCGGGTTTTTCTATGTACAACCGGCTAACTGGAGTCCTTTTCTGCCAAATGGTTTTGAAGGTATGATGAAAGGAGTATCGGGAGTTTTCTTTGCATATATAGGCTTTGACGCCATTTCTACGACCGCCGAAGAATGTAAAAATCCGCAGAGGGATTTGCCAAAAGGAATGATCTACTCATTAATTATCTGTACAATTCTTTACATTCTGGTGGCATTGGTCTTAACCGGAATGGTAAGCTACAAAGAATTGCAGGTTGAAGACCCATTGGCATTTGTCTTCAAAAATGTCGGACTTGACAACATAAGTTATATCATTTCAATAAGTGCAGTAATTGCAACTGCAAGTGTATTACTTATATTTCAGATGGGCCAGCCGCGTATCTGGATGAGCATGAGCCGGGATGGACTATTACCAAAGAAATTTTCGAGTATTCATCCAAAATATAAGACACCCTGGTTTGCAACACTGATCACAGGAATTGTCGTGTCTGTGCCTGCATTGTTCATGAACCTTACTGAGGTTACTGACCTGACCAGCATCGGTACTCTCTTTGCTTTTGTTTTGGTCTGCGCCGGAGTCTTGCTGCTTCCAAAAGAAGAAATAAATGATTCGAACCGTAAACGTTTCCGCATCCCATATGTTAATTCGAAATACATAGTTCCTGCCTTGCTTATAGTGATTTTCATAAGTTTCAGAGGACCCATTCTATCCTTATTTGAGTACAATGGCGACTGGCATGTATACAAGGATAAACTACCCTATTTCCTGTTCATTCTGGCGGCAATAATAATGGCTGTGCTTTCATTCAGAAAAAATTTATCCCTGATTCCTGTTCTGGGAATGCTGAGCTGCTTATATCTGATGACTGAACTGGGATATACTAACTGGCTTCGGTTTCTGATCTGGCTTGGTTTGGGGCTGATTATTTATTTTTCCTACAGTTATCACAAAAGCAATCTGAATAAATAAGGCCTGACATCAGTTGTAAATTAATTTTGGAAGATATGATGTAGATTATTTTGGTACATACCAGGTAGAAAAAGGGGGTGATTTTCTATTTAAAAATCACCCCCTTCCGAATATATTCAATCTCAAAATGAGGATTTATTCCAGTTAGTTATAGAGGCCTCAATTGAATATGTTAACCCTCATGATGGTCTAAATCCAACCGGGTCAGCTCACTGTTATCCTGTGTAGATATGATCAAAGGAACCCGTTCGATAGTAACAAAACTAATATCCAGTCCAAATCCCCGTTCTTCTGAAAGCGAGAACTTCTTCAGGATGAAATAATAGTCCATGATGAACTTATCGACAAAGCTTAACACATTTGAGCGTGACAAGACTTTCTCTAATACAACAAACCTGAAATCACCAATGATTTTGTACTTATTCAGGGAAGTATATTTACTGGTTATATCCACCTCATTATTTCTTACCAATTCTTCAACAACTTTCCTGAAGAGAACATTAATTTGTTGTTCAACACGGAAACCCAGTTTAAAATCGATTCGGATCAATTTATTTGGAACCAGAAACTCTACCTTATAATCCCTTGTAAAAGGTTCGTCAGTTACATCCACGTGTACCAGCCAATAAACATCTGCCCGTTTTGGCTGCTTCTGTAGAATCGAATACATGATCTTGGATTCGATCTCAGAATTAAAATTGGAACTGGTCAGATAAACCAGCTGAGAAGCATATTTAGGTACAGACTCATCCTCACTCAACTCCTTTAGAATCGGGTAATAAGAATCAACCTCAACGAATTTTACAAATCGGTTTTTAATCTTTCTTGCAGAGTACCATGCCCACATGATAGACAATAAGAAGGATGCAAGCAAGAGCGTAAACCAGCCTCCATGGAGGAATTTAGCCATGTTTGCGACCAAAAATCCTAACTCAATCAGTCCGTAAATCGAAACGAAAATAATAATGATATAGTTTGGAAACTTCTTACGCTTGAGAAAAACTGCAACCAGAATGGTGGTCATCAGGAAAGTCAGATTTATTGCTAAACCATACGCACCTTCCATATTCTGGGATTCACGGAAAATCAGAACCACCACAATACAGCCAACCCACAATAAAATATTAATTGATGGGACATACAATTGTCCCTTTTGATTACTTGGGTAATTAATTTTGACCTTGGGCCATAAATTAAGCCTCACGGCTTCAGAAATCAGTGTGAACGAGCCTGAGATCATCGCCTGACTGGCAATGATTGCAGCAGCTGTTGCTATGCTGATACCTGCAATAAGAAACCATTCCGGCATTATGCTGAAAAATGGATTATCCCCCGGAGTTAAACGGCTCCCCTGATGCTGCCATAACCATACCCCCTGTCCGAAATAGTTCAATAACAAACAGGTTTTAACATAGATCCAGCTTATACGAATATTGGAACGACCGCAATGCCCAAGATCTGAATACAAAGCTTCGGCACCAGTTGTACAAAGAAATACTGCACCTAAAATAAATAATGCATTGGGATTAGATAAAAGCAGGGAATAGGCATAATAGGGATTGATCGCTTTCAGAATCTCGGGAAACTGAAACAGATAAAAACTACCCAGGACTGCCATCATAGTAAACCATAAGAACATGATGGGACCAAATGCCTTACCTACAATGAAAGTCCCGAATTGCTGTATCAAAAACAATAATGAAATGATAACGATTACTATAGGAACGGTCGGAATATCTGCATAAAATATTCTTAAACCCTCAATTGCGGCAGAAACCGTAATTGGAGGGGTGATCATACCGTCTGCGAGCAATGCAGAGCCCCCGATCATTGCCGGAATAACCAGCCATTTTCCTTTCTTCTTTACCAAAGAATACAGCGAGAGTATTCCACCCTCCCCTTTGTTATCGGCGCGCAACGTAATAATGACATACTTTATTGTAGTCTGCAATGTTAACGTCCAGAATATACAGGACAGTCCTCCCAAAATAAGTTCGCTGGTAATTATCCGGTCAGCAACAATGGCCTTAAAGACGTATAGAGGGGATGTCCCAATATCGCCATAAATGATGCCCAAACTGATTAATAAACCTGCTGCAGAGAGCTTATGAAGATTTTTTAGATTCGACACTGTGAAAAATTTAGAAGACAAAAGTACATCATAAATTCAAATTCTTATTGCCAATCTAATAATGTTGATTTTTTGTCATTTTTTTTTAAATTTATTATAACATTTCAGACAAACACTCGTATAGAAAGGAATTTTAGTTAAAAATTGTTAAAAAAAATGCAAGTAACTATGGGTATACATTAATATGCCTTATATTTATACCATCATCTATTTTGCGTATGATAAACTCTTACCTGAGAACATTAGTTGTATTCATAGTTTTAGGCATAACAATGTCCCTGAACAGCTATGCATATAACTCTTCTTTTTCTCAGGTATCACGGCCGGATTCGCTGAAAGCCAAAGCAAAAGTTAGCACCAAGATTACCGATACCAGACTAAATAAGCCTGCAGATCCGAAAGCCGGTGTCAAATTAAGTTTTGTACCATTCAAACCAACAAAAGAAAAATTGCTGGCTCAAAACAAAATTATGTCGGGGCCTAAAAATCCACTCCCAGGCGATAAAATTCTGGCTAACGTAAAAGTTTATCCGAATCCGGTTTCTGATTATCTGAATATGACCTATTCAATCAGTAAGGATTCGAATGTAACTATCCGGATTATGGATGTATTAGGCAATGAAATAACAACACTTTTCTCAGAAAGACAGAGTATTGGTGAACATAGTAATACATTCAGTATTTCTTCAAGGATCAGCAGTGGATTCTATTTTATACGAGTAAGTGTGGGTAGTGAGATCATTACCAAACGTATTTCCGTGTTGTAAAATCTATACCATATTCCTCTTCTTATATTCAGTATGTTTATATTCGCGGAATGAAGATAATCGCTATTGGCCGTAATTACGCCGAACATGCCAAAGAACTGAATAATCCTGTGCCTGCAGTGCCTGTTATATTCATGAAACCTGATACTGCGGTTCTTAAAGACAATAAACCATTCTACCATCCTGAATTCTCAACAGATA
>CAZGCG010000287.1:0-4814 GCA_964524205.1 uncultured Sphingobacterium sp.
TACCCTGTTCCTGAATTTGTATTTTTTTTTGGAGTAAGCTGGCTTGGTTTATGTTGTATTGATCGTAACTAAATGAAAATCAATATGAAAAGATTAATTAAAATGGCTTCAATCCCCTTACTGGCCATCGGGATTTTGTTTATGGGCTCTTGTTCTAACAACACTGCAAAATCTAATGAGGCAGAAGTTGTTGTAATGGATTCTGTTTCAAAAGATCTTGAACAAAGCACTAAAGATCTTGAGGATAAAAACGCAAAGCTTGAGGCTTCTTTAGAAAAAGTTGACAAAGAATTTGAAACTGCTAAATAAAAGATATCATGAAAAGAAATAACATTTTAAGGGTTAGTATCCTTCCATTAATTGTGCTTACTATTCTTGCTCTGGCTGATCCCCAAAAGGATAAGAATGGACAGGGTAAATCAGAAGGCAAAGAAAACGATGAGATTGGAAAGGGCAGGGTTAAAAACCAGGGAGATAATAAGCAGAGACAGGATAATAAGGAGGACAAGGATGGTGATGATCGCGGAAAGAGAAATGACAATCGTGTTGGTGAAAACGGAAAAGATAATGATGATAAGTATAATGATAATAAGGGCAATTCCGGCAAAAATAAGGATAGATCAGAAGGAGACAATTGGGAGTTAAAAAAGGGGAAAGGTAATAGTAAGTTGATGAATGGCAAAAGGGATATCGATATTGACTGGGGCATTAATAACTGGGCAGAGCGTAAACATCCAAAGAGTCAAAAGAAAGTTAGCATTTGCCATAATCCTTCGGGGAATGATTCAGGTAATTCTGTGAATATAAATGTCTCTGAAAATGCAGTACAGGCTCATTTGAACCATGGTGATATAATAGGAAATTGTTCTAATAATTATTCTGACCGCTGGTCCCGGGAATATATAAAATCACGTGAGACGGTTTATAATACCTATGAGCAAACCTATGAGACTATGTCTTACAGCGAATCACTTTTAAAGTATGCAATGGAAAAATTATTAGGTGTAAGAACAAATCTGAACACCAGCAGAGTAAATCTTAGTGCTCAGGAAGTTCAACGTCGAGAAGGTCTCATTCTGGATCTTCAGAATAATGTAACTGATCTGGAAAATCAATTGAATTTAACCCGTAATAAGCTTGATTCTGATGTGAACATTATTGTTCAATTGTAATAGATATTGACCTTAACAGTTTAATTAAACAATACATATGTTGATTTTGTATCATTTTGAAATGAAATCAGGATATGTATTACTTTTTTAAACCAACTCATCCGATAACAATAATCTCGGCAGACTTTCAAGATACTCAACACTAAGTGAACTGGTAAGAAAGTCAACAATAAAGGGGTATTTCTTTGCACGCTCGGAATCTACTTCATCAATTGAATAGGAGGTAATGATTACTTTGGTATTCTTACAATGCGGATAAATATCTTCTGAAAATCTATAGAGAAACTCCCAGCCGTCCATTACGGGCATATGCAGATCAAGCAGAATCAGACCAGGGAAGTCTTTTGGATTTGTATTATTCTCATTAATCAGGTTATTATAATAATCTAAACCTTCCAGGCCATTGAATGCAGTAATTACTTCTTCAGAAAATTTAGATTTATTAAGAATCTGTTTTTGAATCCACAATGTAACCTCATTGTCATTGATACAAAGAACCTTTTTTAATTGTTCGTAAGGCATATTCTATATTGTTAACAAACTCTATGCCTATATACGGAATACTGCATTTGAAAGTTTCATAAATAATCAGCTTGATCCGTACCAATAAAATCTCTGTATAATCTGTATATTATATGGTACAGCTTTTGCGCATTCTTTATTGATTTTGCTATTTTTGGTAAACCCTACCAATGAAGAGACTGTTATTGCTATTTTGCTGCTTCCACGTTCTTACAGCGTTTGGCCAAAATGGTGCTGGAATCAGTCGAAAGACTTCATTTAAGCTGCCTCAGGGAATCAGTCAAAAGGACTATTTACCGGATGTGATCATCGTTAAATTTCGCAAAGGGACTTCTGCAGCTCAGGTACGTTCTGCAAGTTCAGCTTCAAGTTTAAGAAATCTGAATATCAAAGCTTCCGATCTGAATATCAATCAGGTTTTTAAAAACTCAGTAAAAGCAATCAGTTCCGAGTCGATTCAGCGAATGGCAATTAAAGATACGGTTGGGATTGACAGAATTTATGAATTGAGGTTCAGTTCAAAGCAGGGAATTGAGAAAGTAATCAATGAATTACTGAAGAATCCCAATATTGAATACGCTGAGCCAAGTTACCTGCACTATGTTTCCTATACTCCCAATGATCCGCTTTTTTCAGGTTTTCAAAGCCAGCTTAAGCAGGTAAAGGCTGAGCAGTCATGGGATCTGATTAGAAATTCTTCCAACACAATCATTGCTATTGTAGATACAGGGACTGATATGGATCATATTGATCTGAAAGCAAACATTATATTTCCTGGAATTGACCTTGTTGGCTTAAGTGGTACTAACCCACAGGTGGATAGCAATCCCGATGTAAGCAGTGATTCAACAGATCATGGAGTAAGTGTTAGCGGTATCGCCTCGGCTGTTTCAGACAATGGAATTGGTATCGCAAGTATCGCTTACAATGCTAAATTAATGATTGTAAAAGCATGTGCTGATAATAACGCCACAGTTATTTATAAGGGTTATGAGGGGATTAAATATGCAGCGGATAACGGTGCCCATATAATAAATTGTTCATTCAGCGGACCAAATGGTTCCTCTTTTGGGCAGGATATTGTGAACTATGCTATATCAAAGGGGAGTCTAATTATCGCTTGTGCCGGGAATTCCAATAGTTCTGCACCCGAATACCCGGCTGCTTATGCTGGCGTGCTGGGAGTGTCGGCAGTTGATCTAAATGATAAAAAGAATGATTTTTCAAGTTATGGTAGCCATATTTCGATATCGGCGCCCGGAGTAGTTTATTCAAGCAAAAATGGGAATAAATATGGCCTTGTTGCAGGAACTTCTTTTTCGGCTCCGATGGTTTCAAGTGCAGCGGCATTGGTAAGGTCACGATTTCCGGCTTTTGATATGTTTCAGGTAGCTGAGCAACTAAAAGTGAGTTCAGATAATATTGATCAGCTTAATCCGGGATATGCGGGTCAGTTGGGACATGGACGGTTAAATGTGTTCAGAGCACTTACGGAGACTTTACCTTCAATAAAATATCAGAAAATTACGTTTAATGATAAAGGTAATGGATCAATACCCGCTGGTGATACCTTATCTATTTTTTTGGATATCAAGAATTTTTTATCGCCGGCCGCCGCACTTTCAATGCAGCTGCTTACTACTAATCCTAATATTCAGATAATAAATCAGCAATATATGGTTAGCAGCATCGGGACTAAAGAATTGAAGACTATGATTGGACCTTTTCGGGTATATATCAGGCCTGGTACACCAGATAATGAACTTGTCAATTTCATTATAAATTATTCTTCAGGTAACAATTATCAGAGTACAGAGCAATTTCAGGTTCGTGTGGCCCGGGATTTTATGAATGTTAATGTAAATCAGGTCAGTTCTACCATTAGCAGTAATGGCCGTATAGGCTATGCTGATAGCGATGGCGAGGATGGCCTTGGATTTATTTATAAGTCTGAGCCTTTACTGGTAGAGGCCTCTCTAATGATTGGAAAATCTGCTTCGGAGGTTTCAAATAATACCAGGTCGGGTTTCGGTACTTCAGATGAACATTTTGTTAAAAAGCTCAGGGTTTTCAAAGATGAGGATACCAAAGCAGCATTTCTGGGACATTCGGAGTTTGATGATTCCGGGAGTCCAAATCGCTTGAACCTGTATGTCAGGCATAGTCAGACAGCATTTGGAACTGTGCCGGATGATAAGTATATTATTTCAGAATATGAAATCCGTAATGCCGGGCAAACAGTTTTAAACGGGATCTATGCTGGTCTATTTTCAGACTGGGACGTCGATCAGATTGGAAGGGATGTTACTAAGTACGATGCCTCAAACAAATTGGCTTATGTTTACGGCAGGCACGGTGGAACATATTATGCAGGTGTCAAACTTCTCAGTACAACCGGACAAGCTGTTTACTACCCCCTTGCTAATCAGGTTCCGGCCGATCCGATTTTTGCAGATGGTGAATTTACCATAGCCGAGAAATATCAGACACTTTCTGCCGGAATTAAGAGCTCAGGCTTAGGAGAGAATACTCCTGATGGATATGATATTTTACTTGTTAGTGGTTATGGCCCCTTGACAATTCCGGTAAATGGAAGTGTGAAAATAGCTTTTGCATTAATTGGTGGCGATTCCCTGACTGACATTCAAATCAGTGCAGTGGCAGCACAAAAAAAGTATGATGAAGAAAATAAAAATGAAATCACTGCTGCTGCTGAGGGATTTGTACTCAAACAAAACTTTCCAAATCCGGGATTTGATCAAACAATAATTGATTTTAGCCTTAGCCGCCCTGGTCTTACAAATCTGATCCTGTATGATAGTACGGGAAAGGCTGTCAGAGAATTAATTAAAGACAATCTTGCAACTGGTTCTTATCGTATTAATGTGGATTTAGCTGATTTGCAATCAGGCATATACATTTACAAGATGCAATTTGAAGGCAGGGAGAAAACTTTAAAATTAATGGTTACAAAATAATTCTCCTGAAACATCATATCTTTCATGTTTGAGTTATTATACACACAATACACTTCCATTCCCCATTTCCTATTTCCCATTCCCTATTTCCTATTCCCTATTTCCTATTCCCTATTTAACAAAAGGATCACTCCATTTTTTA
>CAZGCG010000288.1:0-1214 GCA_964524205.1 uncultured Sphingobacterium sp.
TATCGCCTCATCTGAATAAATTTCCTATAAAATCAAAAAGATGTAACAGAATTGTAACATAAAATAGATTGTGTATATTTATATATCTATTAAACCTATGGGGAATTTAATGTTGCTTTTAATTAATGTAGTTAAAAAAAATGCAAAACATTCATCAAGATTCCGGCACTTTGATAGAACAGGAACTACCCAAAATTCACGATTCTGTTCAGGTATCATTTAAAAACTTCAATGTTGCAGCAAAAAGGTTTCAATCCGATCTAAACCTATATGTTACTTCAGATAACGGTAAGCCTTTAAATAATGCATTTATAAGCATTGATTTACTCAGTATAACTGCTGTTTCTGATCAATCGGGCAGGGTATGCATTAAAGCACTTCAGGCAGGAACATATAATTTGGATATTATTTCCCCGGGTTTTATTGCCAAAAGAATCCTTGTCTCTGTGGCTGAGTCAGGTTCCCTGGAAATATGTGCTCAGTTGATGAGTAATATTGGATAGAATTAATATTAGCCTGGTCAGGCAATGGGATTTAAATAACTGTTTAGCCTTCCAGTAAAAATACATACAGTTCTTTTGGCCCGTGTGCTCCCAATACGAGAGTCTTTTCGATGTCAGCGGTTCGGCTAGGGCCAGTAATATTGCAGATCATACTTGGGAGATTTTCAGGATACTTCTCTTTCAAAAGTTTAAAACCATCTTTCAGGTCTAAAACCAGTTGAGAGGTATAGGCAATCACAATATGAACATGGGGGTAAATACTTAACCTTCTTCCTGCAGTATTTCCGTTGGAAACCATAATACTTCCATTCCTGGCAATTAGTGACTCACATTCTGTAATTCCTACATCAGCATTTAAAAAGTCAGTATCGGTGCTATAAAAGGGGAACTCATAAGTACTTAGCAGCTTTTGTAATTTGGGTTCCCAGCAGTAGATCTTTCGCCAGTTTTTTTCTTCTGCGAGGTGCAAAAGGTTTTCGAAAAGTTCGATTTCGTCTTCGCAGAACACAAAATTTCCCGAAACTGCCGTCAGTTGCTCAGCAAAAAGAGCATCCAGATGGTCGGTGTATTCTTCATAAAGAGCTGTCTCTTCTAAATTTGGATATGGGTTATCACGTTTCTCGAGAAGAGCCCTTCGGATCTTCTTAAGCATCTTTTCTTTAGAAGTTGTCTCGTTCATGAACAACGTTTTTTAAACAAGAGGAATGAAAT
>CAZGCG010000288.1:1314-4799 GCA_964524205.1 uncultured Sphingobacterium sp.
GAAATTTTATAGAATTGATATTTTTAATCCTGTGATGATCTGTTTTCAGGAAGATCCATATTGTGATCTACCATACCCTCATGTTCAGGACTTTCTTTTGGTTGCTCTACCGGAGCTTCTGCTTTAGTACCATTTACAAACTCATCATAAGTAGTGCGGTTATCAAATGGACGTTTACCTAAAATTTCTTCAAGATCCGACTGGAACAGGATTTCTTTTTCGAGTAATTTTTCAGCAAGTTTCTCCAAACCCTCACGTTTGTCGGTCAATAATTGTTTGGTTCGCTGGTAAGCCCGGTCAATCTGATTGCGAACTTCGATATCAATAATTTCAGAGGTCTTTTCCGAATACGGTTTGTTGAACTGGTACTCACCCTGAGTATCATTAAATGAAACGTTACCAACTTTGTCGTTCATACCATAAATTGTTACCATGGCATAAGATAATTTGGTAATCCGTTCGAGGTCGTTCTGTGCGCCTGTGGATATTTTATTAAAAACAATATCCTCTGCAACACGGCCTCCTAAAGTCATACACATTCCGTCTAGCAGCTGCTCTGTTGTGTATAAAAATTGCTCTTTTGGCAGGTATTGTGCGTATCCAAGGGCTGCAACACCTCTGGGGACGATTGAAACTTTAACCAATGGATCTGCATGTTCAAGGAACCATCCTGCAATAGCGTGTCCAGCTTCATGATAAGCTACGATCCGTTTCTCTTCAGGTGAGATAATTTTGTTCTTTTTCTCCAAACCACCAATCACACGATCCACTGCATCCTGAAAGTCCTGCATGTCAACAGCTTCTTTATTCCTTCGTGCCGCAATCAGCGCCGCTTCATTACATACGTTTGCAATCTCGGCTCCGGCAAATCCAGGAGTTTGTGCCGATAATTTCTTGGCATCTACACCTTCAGCAAGTTTCAGAGGTTTCAGGTGAACTTTAAAAATCTGCTCACGGCCAACCAGATCAGGTTTATCAATTGAAATCTGACGGTCAAAACGTCCGGGGCGCAATAATGCAGTGTCCAGAACATCAGGTCTGTTGGTTGCAGCAAGAATAATAATACCGCTATCAGTACCAAAACCATCCATTTCAACCAGTAACTGGTTCAGAGTATTTTCGCGTTCATCATTTCCGCCAACAATATTGTTTTTTCCGCGGGCACGACCAATCGCATCAATCTCATCGATAAAGATGATACAAGGAGCCTTCTCTTTTGCCTGCTTAAACAGGTCACGTACCCTTGATGCACCCACCCCGACAAACATTTCGACAAAGTCTGATCCTGAAAGTGAGAAGAAAGGAACCTGAGCCTCACCCGCAACAGCTTTAGCCATCAGGGTTTTACCGGTACCAGGTGCACCAATCAGCAAGGCTCCTTTTGGAATTTTACCTCCCAGATTAGTGTATTTTTTAGGGTTTTTTAAGAAATCAACGATCTCCATCACCTCCTGTTTGGCTTCTTCAAGTCCGGCAACATCATTAAAGGTAATGGTAACCTGCGATTCCTTATCGAAAAGAGTTGCCTTAGATTTACCGATATTAAAGATCTGCCCACCGGCACCACCACCGGCACCACCACCCATTCTTTTCATAATGAATACCCAGAATCCTACCAATAGAAGTACAGGCAGAATAAATGACATGAACCAACCAGCCCATGGACTTTCTCTGGATTCTGAAATTATAGGTGTACGCTGATTTGGAAGAAGATCCTTCTCAGCAGCAATTACTTTTGATTCAAAACTTTCATAGGTTGCAGATGTGAAAATATATTGCGGACCATTTGTAGTTGCATTGAAACTGCTTTTATTGCGGACATCATCATATTTCTTCTGATCTAAACGATCCTTTTTGATATAAACATCGACATTATAAAGGTCCCCGTTTTTGTATGCGACCAGCTTTTCAACATCACCTGGTTTGAGCATCTCATTCTCAAACTTCTGGTAATTGATTATTTTGGCATTATTACCACTGAACATATACTGAACCACAAAAAGGCCCAGAATTATGACAGCGTAAAGCCACATGATATTGAACTTAGGTGCTTTGGGTACAATTTTTTTGCCGGGAATCTTTTTTATGGGAGATTTTTTATCTGTCTTACTATCTTTCATTTTTAGTATTTGTATATAACTATAACCGTAATTAAAATACTGAATATCAGGCGCTTTTAAATGATTTCATTTCGGCATCACCCCAAAGATCTTCTATTCCGTAAAACTCTCTTTTGTCTGTTTTAAAGATATGAACTACAACATCAATGTAGTCAAGGATTATCCAGTCAGACTGCTGTAAACCTTCCTTTCTCCAGGGTTCAAGTTTTAATGCTTTAAAAACCTCATCCTCAACACTTTGTGCAATTGCCTTTACCTGGGTTGTTGATTCAGCATGACAAACAACAAAATAATCGGCAACTGAACTATGGATGTTTCTCAGATCCAGACGGACTATTTCATTTCCCTTTTTCTCCTGTATTCCAAAAACAACGAGTTCTGAGATAGAAGTGGATTCTTGTGCAGTTTTATTTTTTACCATTAAAAAAATTTAGTTTTGTTGAATCATAATAACGCATCTTAATTGCAAAATAATACTTTTTCAGGACTATTTATCGGTCGAAATCTAATTACTTTAAAAGAGGTAGACTCAACAAATACCTTTCTTAAGAATGCTTTGTCAAAATCTACGCCATTATTTGATGGTACTGTTATAATGGCAGACAGTCAGCTTGCAGGACGGGGTCAGTCGGGTAATTCATGGATAAGTGAAGCAGGGAAAAATCTGACTTTCAGCATTCTTCTTAATCCCAATTTTCTGGCAATTGACAGGCAATTTGACTTAAATATGGCCATCAGCCTTGCTATGAACGATTTTTTAAATAAGTACACTGCTGGAGGGGCATTCATAAAATGGCCGAATGACTGCTATATCGGTAATAAAAAAATTGGTGGAATATTGATTGAAAATATTGTCCATGGCAATACCATCAAACATGCCATAATTGGAATCGGACTCAATGTAAATCAGGAGAATTTTCCTGACGGTTTGAAGAATGTAACTTCTTTGAAGCAAGCTTTACATCAGGATTACAACTTAGTGCATTTATTGGGCGAAATTTGCAGCATGGTAGAAGCCAGGTATTTACAGTTAAAAGCAGGAAATGCAGATAAGCTTAGGGATGAGTACCTTGGCCAATTATATTTAAAGGACGAGTGGGCTCTTTTTAGAATTGACAAACAAATTCAGAGCGGAAAGATTCGTGGCATTACTGCTATCGGACAACTTATTCTTGAAACAACAGAGGGATTGCGATATTATAATAACAAGGAAATAGAATTTATAAATTAAGAGGATATGAAAAAACTATTGGGGTTAATTTTTCTGTTTTTTGCTTTTGCATCTCATGCACAGTTCCCTGATCCTAATGCGAAGATTTATGATCCGGTAAAATGGAGCTTCTCTTCCGAAAAATTAAATGATAA
>CAZGCG010000289.1:0-4789 GCA_964524205.1 uncultured Sphingobacterium sp.
CATGATTCAGTCGAAACATAGTATTGCCAAAAATTTTCCTGTGCTGGGCAGACTCCGGTTTTTTATGGAAGACCTAAGACCTAAGATCTATCAGTATTTTGTTGAAAGTGATACAAGTGGTACCCCTTTTAATCGTTTGAACAGGTCATTGATATATCAACGTGCTAAGAATGTGGATGATTCAGTTCCGTTCGGGACCCAGCTCGATGTTTATCAGAATGGTTATGAATGGTTAAATCATAGTATTTCGGCCTTTCATTCTGAAGATCTTAATCTTGCCCCCCGGGTTACGGTAGGAGGCCCTGACTGCACTCAGCCTTATTCGGCAAGTGTTTATAATGTATCTGCAATGAGTTTCGGTTCTTTAAGTGAGAATGCCATCCTGGCTTTAAATGGGGGTGCCAAATTGGGGAATTTTGCACATAATACCGGAGAAGGGGGACTAAGTGACCATCATTTAAAGCCTGGTGGTGATCTAATATGGCAAATTGGAACCGGATATTTTAGTTGCCGGAATGCTGATGGAACTTTTAATGATGAAGCCTTTAAGGATCGCGCCAGGCTTCCACAGGTTAAAATGATTGAAATAAAAATGTCGCAGGGTGCAAAACCGGGACATGGCGGCATTCTGCCAGCAAGGAAAGTAACTGAGGAAATTGCAAGGATTAGAATGGTTGGAATGGGGCATGATGTTATTTCACCTCCAGTACATTCTGCATTTTCAAATCCGCTTGAAATGATGGCATTTATCAAAAAGCTACGCGAACTTTCAGGAGGTAAGCCAATCGGCTTCAAATTGTGTATTGGAAATAAATGTGAATTTATTGCTATTTGTAAAGCAATGCTATTAACTGGAATTTATCCTGATTTTATTACAGTGGATGGGGGAGAAGGTGGAACTGGTGCCGCTCCACAGGAGTTTTCAAATGCCGTTGGGATGCCCCTGCGTGATGCATTAGCTTTTGTGCATGATATTCTTACCGGATTTGATCTCAGAAAGCATGTCAGGATTATCGCCTCAGGCAAAATAACATCTGGCTTTGATATGGTCAAGAACTTTGCTCTAGGAGCAGATATGTGTAATGTGGCAAGGGGAATGATGTTTGCTCTTGGTTGTATCCAGGCTCTGGAATGCCATAAAAATACCTGTCCTACCGGAATTGCTACTCAAAATCCTTCACTAACTGTTGGTCTTGATGTTACTGATAAAAAAGTAAGGGTATTTAATTTTCATAGAACAACGGTCAGCAGTGCTGTTCAGCTAATCGGAGCGGCCGGTTTAAAACATCCTTATGAAATTCACCGGGCATTGATATACAGGCGAATCGGGCCAAATATGATACAGACTTATGCTGAAAGTTATCCCCCAATTCCGGCCGGCAGTCTGAAAGCAAAACCATATCCACCTCAATATGAAAATGAAATGGATTTAAGCAGCGAGAATACTTTCAGACCTCAGTATGAAGAAGCATTGAATTATGAATTCCGGGTTTAATTTAAAACTCCGCATTCTTCGGTGTTCTCGGGAAAGGAATAACATCCCTGATATTGGTCATCCCAGTAACAAAGAGTACCAAACGTTCGAAACCTAAGCCGAATCCAGCATGAGGGGCAGAACCAAAACGACGAGTGTCAAGGTACCAGGACATTTCCTCTGAAGGTATGTGCATTTCCTCCATTCTCTTTTCCAGTTTCTCAAGACGTTCTTCACGTTGTGAGCCACCTACAATCTCTCCAATCCCCGGGAAAAGGATATCCATAGCTCGTACAGTGGTTCTTCCCTCTGCATCCGGTTCATTCAGCCTCATGTAAAAGGATTTGATATCTGCCGGATAATCAGTTAAGATCACCGGCTTTTTGAAGTGCTTTTCTACAAGGAAACGTTCATGCTCCGACTGCAGATCTGCACCCCAGCTATCTATCAGATATTTGAATTGCTTCTTTTGATTCGGTTTTGAGTTCCTGAGAATTTGTATTGCTTCGGTATAGGTGATTCGTTCAAAATTATTTTCAAGGCAGAACTTCAGCTTAGAAAGCAGGTCGAGTTCTGAGCGGTCGGCCTGTGGCTTAAGTTTTTCTTCTTCTGATAGTCTGCTATTCAGGAACTCTAATTCATCAGCACAATTTTCTAATGCATAAGAAATGACATATTTAAGCAATTCCTCAGCCAGATCCATGTTGTCATTCAGATCATAGAAAGCCATTTCAGGCTCTATCATCCAGAATTCTGCCAAATGACGGGTAGTATTTGAATTTTCTGCTCTGAATGTCGGACCAAAAGTATAGATATCTCCAAAAGCCATGGCTGCAAGTTCACCTTCCAGTTGTCCGGAGACAGTAAGATTTGTAGCTTTTCCAAAGAAATCTTCTTTGTAATTCACAGTTCCATCTTCATTACGAGGAATATGATCGGGGTCGATGGTAGAAACCCTGAACATTTCACCGGCACCTTCTGCATCCGAAGCCGTAATGATAGGTGTGTGCAGGTACAAAAAGCCCTTATCGTTAAAAAATTTATGAACGGCAAAAGCCAGTGCATGACGCACCTTGAATACTGCATTGAAAGTATTGGTACGGAAACGCAAATGGGCGATTTCCCTTAAAAACTCAAGACTGTGTTTCTTAGGTTGCAATGGAAACTTCTCAGCATCGCTGTCACCTAATATTTCGAGGGTATTTACCTTGATCTCAATGCGTTGGCCCTTACCCAGAGATTCCACAATTTCACCGGTCAGAGAAATTGCAGCACCGGTGGTGAGTCGTTTTAACAGACTATCATCGAAAGAATTAAAATCTACTACAGCTTGTATATTCTTGATCGTTGATCCATCATTGATAGCAATGAACTGGTTGTTTCTGAATGTTTTAACCCAGCCCATTACAGTTGCCTCTTGTCCGAAATCAGTACTGTTTAGTAAATCTTTAATTTTTATTCGCTTCGCCATGTTTTTTTAATGAATTGCAAAAATACAAATCGTTCTGTTAACCACAAGCTAATGAAGGGAGGCAATAAGAAATGTTGTTTATTTACATGCTGCCAGATCTTTGGCAACTTCAGTCTGATCGTAATGACCCTGTTTGTTTCCGAACGAATTACTGATATAAACGATTATCTGGGCAATATCAATATCAGCCAATGTATTGTTTGCGGGCATTTGACCCTGATAGGCAACATTATTGATTGTAATCTGTTCATTTTGGCCATTCCTGATGATGCAGGCAAGCTTTTTCTTATTAGTGATCAGATAGGTACTATCTGTAAGCGGGGGGTAAAGTGTCCCTAATCCCTTACCGTCAGAACCATGACAATTCTGGCAATTTTTTTCATAGAGTCCCTTACCGTTTACATAATAGCGTTTGTAGGTAATACTGTCTTCATTCTGACACGACTGTATTATTATAGCCATGCTGAACAGAAAAAGAAAGCTATAGATTAAGCTATTTCTCATTAGCGGCTTCTTCCCTGAGCAATTTATCCATGTCTTCCATCAATTGTTTTACCTGGTCTGCTTTTGTGCCATCGTATGCACCGCGTAACTGTTTTTTAGTATCAACCAGAATAAACCAACCCTGATGTACGAGCCCCTGTGGATCAGAACTATCTTCAAATGCAGAAACTAAATAGTTTTTAGCTGCGATGTTGAATATTGAGTCGCGGCTTCCATGAACAAATTCCCATTGATTTCCTTCTACACCAAGCTTGGTAGCATAGGTTTTTAAACGGGAGGGTAAATCGTATTTGATATCTATGGAATGGGAGAGGAGTTTAACTTTAGGGTTGTCTTTGAATTTCTTGTAGACATCAAGCATATTCCGGTGCATAATCGGACATATTGTATTACAGGATGTGAAAAAGAAATCTGCAACATAAATCTTCCCATCAAAATCTTTATTGCTTACCAATATGCTATCCTGATTATAATAACTGAAAGGTGAGATCGTCTGGTAAATTGTATCAACTACAGTTTTGCCATCAACGGTTTTTTCTACCGGCTCTCGGTTTCCTAAAATGGGAAGTTTAGTATCCGACTTATTTGTACAGGATTGAATTACAAGGATGCTAAGGGCAATATACAAGAGCTTTTTCATATTGCAAATATACTTTGTTTAGCGGGTAGAAAGCCCAAAAAAGGAAAATTAGTCCTGATAAATACAATAAAATTAAGAGTATGATTCGTTTTTTCTTTTGAATTTTTATCTGATTTTACACTGCCAGGTCATGCATAATTTGTTCTATTTTTTCTTCAAGCTGTTTGTCCTTAATGCTAAATTCCTTAACGTCAGGAAGGGCGGTTTTTACACTGCAATAAAATTTGATCTTGGGCTCTGTTCCGGACGGTCTTGCTGACACGATGCATCCATCGGCTGTAATAAACTGAAGTACATCAGATTGTGGTAAATCCAGTTTCTTAGAGCTTCCGCTGATCAGATCAGTTTCTTTTCCAAGCTCATAATCTTTGAGGCAAACTACTTTTGATCCACCAAGACTCAAAGGAGTATTGAACCGGAATCGTTCCATCATGGATTTAATTTCTTCGGCGCCTGTTTTACCCTTTTTAGTGATTGAAACCAGTTTTTCTTTATAAAAACCATAGGTTTGGTACATTTTAAGCATTGCCTGGTAAAGGCTGCTGCCCTGATCCTTGTAATAGGCAGCCATTTCTGCGATAAAAGCGCAGGAAATAACTGCGTCTTTATCTCTGACAAGTTCGCCAACCAGATAACCATAACTTTCCTCACCACCTGCAATGAAGGTTTTCTTTCCCTGGAGTTCTGTAATCAAAGCTCC
>CAZGCG010000290.1:0-4785 GCA_964524205.1 uncultured Sphingobacterium sp.
AAAAGGACAGGAGCAGGCTGAAGCGTTTTATCAGGCCTATAAGCAAGTACCGTTCGATAAGATTTATACATCCAGCTTAAAAAGAACCCACCAAACCGTTCAAAAATTTATAGATTCTAATATCCCATGGGTACAATATCCGGGTCTTGATGAACTGGGATGGGGTATACACGAGGGACAGGAAAGTACTGAAGAATTAATATCACATTTTCATAATCTGGTAACTCAATGGAGGGCTGGTGAACTTCATCATAAATTTGAAAAAGGCGAAAGTCCTTTGGAGGTTAAGGAAAGACAATTAATAGTCCTGGAGCACCTGATTGAAGAGAATAGTGATCAAAACATTCTGATTTGTATGCATGGTCGTGCAATGCGTTTATTTCTTTGTCTTCTAACGAATCGTCCTCTTGCTGAAATGGATGAATTTCCTCACTCCAATACCACGCTTTATAAATTGGGATATGATGGAAAGGAATTTCATATTCTTGAATTTAATAATACAAACCATTTAAACAAACTATCTTAGTTTTGACTAAAATAAAAGTTTCAGCTGTTAGCTATACAAACTCCAAGCCATTTGTTTATGGAATTATGCATTCCGGCATCCAGGATCAAATAGATTTAAGCTTAGATATTCCTTCAGTATGTGCTAATAAATTAATTGATAATCAAGTAGATATAGGATTAGTTCCTGTGGCAGCTTTACTTCATATTAAGGATTACCAGATCATTTCAAATTACTGTATTGGAGCCAAAGGAAACGTCGATTCTGTCTTTATTTTCAGCAACAAACCTATTCAGGAAATAAGAACTTTACAGCTTGATGCCCAATCCCGCACCTCCAACAATCTGTCAAAAGCATTACTGAAATATCATTGGAAAATTAATCCCGAACTGGTTACTAGTGAATTGGCTGATGCATTTGTTCAGATAGGCGACCGGACATTCTCAAACAGGGATCATTACCCATATCAATATGATCTTGCTGCTGAATGGTTCAATTTCACAGGCCTACCTTTTGTTTTTGCAGTGTGGGCATCAAATAAGCCTATTCCTAAAGATTTTAAAATTGCATTTAACGAAGCCCTGAAGTATGGTCTCGATCACCGAAAAGAGGTAATTGCAGGTTTGCCCAAGGTTGAGAATCTGGATCTGGAGGATTACCTGACAAGAAAGATCGATTTTAATCTAGATGAACAGAAACTCATCGCCTTAGAGAAGTTTCTCGGGTTAATCAGGACATTATAACCTGCTCAAAACAAGTTCAATGGCCTGGTTAATGATTTTCGCAGGATTTGGAGCAAACTCAAATTTCAGCCTGCTTGCCAGTATTGCATTTACGGATAAGGCCTTATGCCCCAGGACCCTTGAAAGGGCATAAATACCAGCTGTTTCCATTTCTAGATTCGTGATCCTGTGTTTTCCTGCAGAGAATGATCTGATATCATCAATTAAACCCGGAAAAGAGGCTTTGGCACGTACCTGTCTGCCCTGAGGTGCGTAAAAGCCTGGAGCGGTGACTGTTATCCCACGTTCCATACCATTGCCAATTGTTTCTATTAAATGAGAATCTGCGGCAGTGATATATGGCGAAATGCCTTTAAAATGATGAAAATGTGATTTTATAGCATCCAGAATCATGTGTTCATCACCTGAAAGCTGATGGAGGTAGTATTGCATCAGGGAATCCAAACCTATACCATACTCCGAAACCATAATACTGCCAACCGGAATATCTTCCTGAACTGCACCAGATGTTCCTATACGAATGATATTCAAGCTTTTAAGAATTGGCTTAACCGTTCTTGTGTCAAAATCAATGTTTACAAGAGCATCAAGCTCATTGAACACAATATCAATATTATCTGTTCCGATTCCAGTTGAAAGAACGCTAATTCTGCGGGAACCCAGGTAACCGGTATGGCTGAGAAATTCCCGTTTACCTTTCTTTAATTCAATCCGATCAAAATGTTTACTTACTTCAGAAACACGATCGGGATCACCAACCGTAATGACTGTATCAGCAATATCTTCAGGCAATAAATTCAAATGGTATATACTTCCATCAGGATTAATTATCAAATCAGCCTCTGAAATCTTGTTAATCATGGTATTATATTTAATTATTTATGAGTCATAAATAATAACTCATTTGGGATTATCATCAGTATACGTTTTAATTCGTTTTACAGTGCAGCTTCATCTAAATACTATCTCCACTTCAAACCCTCAACTTTTTCGAGCTTTCCAAGCACCTTATTGACCTGAGATTGCCTGATTTCCAGCACAAATGAACAGTTCAGATCAAAATTCTGATTGCTTATTTTAAGATCCTCTTCTTTTATAATTTTCATCACTTCATTCATTTGAGGATGTCCGAACTCTATCCTGAAAACAGAATTCACAGTTTTCTCTATTATATTAGCATTTTTAACAGCCTCAACAGTCGCTGATTTATAGGCATTGATCAAACCGGGAACCCCAAGTAATGTTCCACCAAAATATCTCACAACCACTGCCAGAACATTGGTTAATTCATTGGATAATAATGTATTAAGAATGGGTCGACCTGCAGTACCAGATGGTTCGCCATCGTCATTTATACGAAAAACAGTTCTGTCGGGGCTTAAACGGAATGCCCAGCAATGATGTCTCGCTTTAGGATGCTCTGCTTTTAATACAGTTATAATATCCTTTATGTCATTTTCAGAATTAAGAGGGTAGAGGTATGCAATAAATTTACTACCCTTATCACGGTAGACTCCTTCTGATATTTCCTGGATCGTTTTATAAGTATCGTCAAAAAGCATTATTGTGCCAGGCTAAAGACCAAAATTGAAATCAGTGCCAGAACAATTCCGACATAGTTTAAGCGGCTTAGTTTTTCCCTGAAAATCAGAACACCGACTGCTGATCCAAGCAGGATTACACCAATATTCATTGAAGAAAAAACCACAGAAGGTTGATTGCTTAGGCTTTGATGAGCCTTCAGATAGAATACAATATTTCCAAAATTAGCAATACCCAGTATCCAGCCACAGATTAAATTGATAATGGTCAGTTTTAATCCATTTACCAGAATCTGATATAAAAGATAAAAAATGGAAATTATAAATGCTAAAATAAAAACTACAAGGAGGGAAGATGTGAAGGGTATATTTTCAGTTCTGGCAATCTGTTTAAACAGTATGTCGATAATTCCCATACCAATGAATACAATCAAAGGGTAAATCCAGTAGGAATGTGAAGTTTCAGTTTGTTTTTGCCATGGTATAGAAAAAATTATAGCAATAATGGCAATTCCGATTCCCACAATTTTCATCGATGAATATGATTCCCCAAATACCAGAAATGCTGCAAGCACGGGAATAAAAAGGGATAAACGCTGGGCTATATCGGTTTTGACAATCCCAGTATACCTTACAGATAAGGCTAATACAACGAATAATGAGGGCAACAATAGCCCCAGAGCAATGTAAACCGGATATAAAGTTTCAGTAAACTGCGGAATTTCCGGTCTAAAAATTAGCCCGGTAAGAAGGCCTGCTATGGAATAATTCCATGCAATTGCCTGTCGGGTATCTATTTCATATCGTTTTGCAAGTTTCAGTAAGACTGATACAAATACGCTGCAACAAACACTCAGGAAGATATAAATCATATTATTCCTTATTAAGCCAAATGTTCAGTACATCTGGTCCGACATTTTGTGTTTCAGCTGGCTTACCAAAGAGTTTTGGGGCTGGAATACCTGAATTCCAGTTTTGTGGTCCAGTAAAAACACGTGCTTCATCCCATAATCCAGCTTTTATGAACAGGTTTAGTGTTTCAGCACCACCTTCAACAATCAAAGATTGAATATCCATCAGATATAACTGGTAAGCAATTAATTGAGGGAGTAAATTATCGAAATCTTCCAGTTCCAGATATTTGATTCTGTCAACCAGATCGGTTTTTTTCTCATTAAAGATGATGGTATCCTGACTATGATCAAAAACATTGAGATTTTCTGGTAGTTCCAATCGTCTGTCAATTACTATTCGTATTGGATCCCTTCCAGGCCACTCACGGCTATTCAAACGGGGATTATCGGCTAATACTGTATTCTTTCCAACTAATACTGCGTCTTCTTCGGTCCTCCATCGATGGACTAATTGCTTTGCATTTTGTGAACTTATCCATTTCTGGGACTTGTCGGCTGGAGCAAAAAATCCATCAGACGTTTGCGCCCATTTTAAGATAATATAGGGTCTTTGCTTTTGAATGCGGGTAAAGAATCGCTTGTTGAGATCGATACATTGCTCCCTTAAGACACCTTCCACAACTTCAACTCCAGCATTTTTGAGTTTTTCGATCCCCTTACCATTTATCTGATCAAAGGGATCCCGGCAACCTATTACTGCTCTCGGAATTTGGTTTGAAATAATGAGATCTGAACATGGAGGAGTCTTGCCAAAATGGGAACAAGGCTCGAGATTAACGTAAATGGTCGATCGTTTTAAAAGCTCTTTAGCGTTATCATTTGTTTCAAAAACCTGATTTATTGCATTTACTTCGGCATGTGCCTGTCCATATACTCTGTGATATCCTTCTCCGATAATTTTATCATCACAAACTATTACGGATCCCACCATTGGGTTAGGACTAACAGAACCAGCTCCAAGGCGGGCAAGATCAATACAACGCTGGAGGTAGTTTTGATGGGAGTACATAGTACAAAAATAGCTATGAATTGCTTAAAATCATTCATGGTACGTTTATTTATATTCAATAGTATAGAAAGCC
>CAZGCG010000291.1:0-4775 GCA_964524205.1 uncultured Sphingobacterium sp.
ATATTCGACTGTTAGGGACAATGTGATGAAGAGAGATGCAAATGGTAACAAGGTTTACAATACAGCAACAGGATATGAAGTTCAGGAACTTCAGGACATTGGTGTTGGTAACCCTCCTTACTTAATGGGTCTTGGTAACAATTTCCGTTACAAACGCTTTAGCTTAACTGTGGATATTGATTCTAAATTTGGTGCTGTAGGTTATAGTAACCTGATTCAGTATGCTACCCGTTTCGGTCATACTCCTCAAACTCTTCCTGGAAGAGATGGTGGCTTAACTGTTACCGGAGTATCTGCTGCAGGAGCACCTTATACCAAAGTTTGGTCTGTTGTGGATCTGGATACCTATTATAACAATTTTGGTAATGCTTATCCTGGTATGTGGGTTTACAAAACTGATTTCATCAAATTGCGTCGTGCAGTATTGAAATACAATCTTCCTGTAAATGCGCTTAAATTCATGAAAGTACAATCCGCTTCAGTTGGTATAACAGGCCTTAATTTGGCGATCCTTTATCAGGATAAGAGAACTAAAGAAGCTGGAATTGATCCTGAGATGCAGGAAACTGTAGGTAATGCACAGGGAAGTCAGGGTGTGGCTATGCCTAGAACCAGAAATATTGGCTTTAACCTGAATTTAAGATTCTAATAATTAAATCTAAGAACATGAAAAAGACATTCTTAAAATTGATATATGTGGCCGGAGCGGTTCTTGTGGTTTCAACGATGCAATCGTGCAATACCGAAAAGCTGACCGACCTGAACAAGAACCCGGATGCAATAGAATATGTTATCCCGGAATATTCATTTACAGCGGCAGTTCTGGGTAGTGTGCCCGGAGAAAATTACCGTGCACTGGGGCAGGGATTACAATACTTCTCGTCTTATAAAGAGGTTCCTGCAACTGGTGATAAATTTTATAATTTTAATGGTACAGCGGGTAATTTTAATATTTACAGAGGAGTAGGCCCTACCAATAACAGTGTTAACAATACAATTCCGGTTAGCTGGAACCGTTTGTTACAATTAACAAAGGAGATTCCAGGAGCTGAGAACGTAAATAAACGTGCTGCTGTTGAGATTCTTAGAATTCTGGCCTTTCACCAGCAAACAGATCTAATGGGTGATATGCCGTATTCAGAAGCAATGAAAGGTTTGGACGTAATAAAGCCTAAATATGATACTCAAAAAAGTATTTATGCTGCAATGCTTACTGAACTGGAAACTGCATTGAAATCAATGGATGCAACCAAACCAAATGTATTTGGGAATGCTGATCCATATTTTAAAGGTGATGTAGCTAAATGGAAAAAGTTTGGTTATACATTAATGGCGCGTTTGGGCATGCGCATGTCTGATATCGAACCGGCTACTGCAAAATCATGGGTTGAAAAAGCAGTAGCAGGTGGTGTTATGACATCATTTGCAGATATAGCTTACATTAAATATGCGAATGTAACTGGTCAGATGAACCCACGTGTAAATACCTACATTGTAGGTGATTTTACAAGTCCGGGTGGTGATAACGTGGAAGGTAGCAAATGGTCTGGTAAATTTATCGATCATCTGAAAAATACTTCAGATCCTCGTCTACCGGTAATTTCAGTTGTTTGGGTACCATCAGGTGGTTCTTATACTCCGAATAATACTCCTGCTGTTCAGCGTGGTATGGTTAACGGAAGTATCAATACCAGACCTACAGATTTTGATACCTATTCAGAGCCTTCTTTGTTATACATCGACAGAGGTTCACCTATAATTACAATGGGGCCTGCTGAAGCTTATCTGATTATTGCTGAAGCAGCTGCAAGAGGATGGAGTGTAGGAACAACTGCTCAGGCAGCCTATGAAAATGGTGTTCGTGCAGCAATGGCGCAGTGGGCTCTTTGGCCTAGTGTTGCTCCTCATTCAGGAGTAATTACTACTGCTCAGGTTGATGCTTACCTTGCAGCTAATCCTTATCCAGCTACTGGAACTTTTGCTCAACAATTATCTACAATCTCTACTCAGAAATGGGTTTCTATGCTTGGTGATGATTATGAAGTTTATTCCAACTGGCGTCGTACTAAATACCCTGTATTCAATTATGCTAACTGGACTGTTGCTGGTAACAAGGTTCCTTACCCTGGTAACGTAACTGCCGGTAAAATGTGGAGAAGATTTTCTTTGCCAATTGAGGAGCGTAACGTAAACAATGTTAACTATCTTGAAGCAATCAAAAGACAAAACTTTTCTGAAGAGCAGATTGATCTTTTACAAGGAAGAATGTGGTGGGATGTTGGTCCTGGTACAGGTCAGAGTAACTAATATGTTATAAAGCTGTAGCAATATGAAAAGAACAGTTCATTTTGTATATTAGCTATATGATCAATAAAAGGAGATCGGAAGGTCTCCTTTTATTGTTTAAAGAAAAATCAAATTAAACAATAATAATACTATGAAACGTAGAGATCTTATTAAATACCTGTCGGTAGCCCCTATTGCAGGAGCGGCTGTTGGTACAGGTGTTCCGCTGCAATCATTGGCCGCTCCGGCTGCAGCTGCTGCCAAGCGTGATGTGATTAAAGAACTGGGTTTACGAACCTTTATTAATGCTGCCGGTACCTATACAACCATGACTGCCTCATTGATGCATCATGAAGTTGTTGATACCATTGAATCTGCATCTAAACACTTCGTGATGATTAACGAGGTTCAGGATAAAGTTGGAGAGAAAATTGCTGCAATGTGTCATGCCGAATCGGCTATGGTTACTGCAGGCTGCTGGTCGGCTCTTGTATTAGGGACTGCCGGTATCTTAACCAGAATGGATAGAAAGAAAGTGTCTTTATTGCCTGATCTTTCAACGTTCGAGCGTTCTGAAGTTATCGTTCAAAAAACTCATAATGTTGGGTATGTTCATGCTTTGACCAATACCGGTATCAGGGTAGTTGAGGTTGAAACTGCCGAAGAAATGGAAAGAGCCATCACAGGTAAAACGGCTATGATGTGGTTCCTGAATTCCAGTGGTCCAATGGGTAAAATTAAACATGAAGAATTTGTTGCCATCGGTAAAAAGCACAATATTCCTACCATGATTGACATGGCTGCTGATGTGCCGCCGGTTGAAAATCTTTGGAAGTACAATGACTTAGGTTTCGATCTGGTTTGTGTTTCTGGCGGTAAAGCAATCTGTGGTCCTCAGAGTGCCGGAATTTTGATGGGTAAAAAGGATTTGATTGCTGCTGCACGCCTTAATGCACCTCCTAATGGCGGCAATATCGGACGTGGAATGAAAGTTAACAAGGAAGAAATCCTTGGAATGTATGTCGCATTGGATAAATACATCAATACCGATCATGCAGCAGAATGGAAAATGTGGGAAGATCGCGTTGCTGTGATTGTAAATGCTGCAAAAAAGGTCGACGGAGTAAGTGCCGATGTTTTTGTTCCTCCTGTAGCGAACCACACACCTGCAATTAAAATATCCTGGGATCAGAATAAGGTAAAGATCACTCCAAGACAATTATTGAAAAATCTTCAGGATGGTAGCCCCTCGGTAGAGGTCATGACCAGCCAGGATGCTATCAACATAACAGTATTCATGCTGAAGAATGGAGAAGATAAACTTGTTGCTAAACGGGTTCAACAGGAGCTTGCTAAAGCGGCGATGAGTTAAATAGGAAAAAGGGAATGGGAAATAGGGAATAGGGTATAGCGAGCGAATGAGTAAATCTGATTGCCCATTCTTAATGCCTTATCTCCATTTCCTATTTCCTATTCTCCATTCCCTCATACCTAAATTCACAAAAACAAAATGTTTATTATGAAAAGAATATCCTTTCTGCTTCTTTCCGGATTAATTATGCTTGCTGTATTTGCTCAGGCGCAAACAAAAACGTACAGTATCCTGATCAAAGGCGGTCATGTAATTGATGCAAAGAATAACATAAATGAATTGATGGATGTGGCTATCCAAAGCGGCAAAATTGCCGCAGTTGCTAAAAATATTGATCCTTCACTTGCAAACCAGGTTGTGGATGCAAAAGGGATGTACGTTACACCAGGTTTGATTGACCTCCATGCCCATGTTTTTGCAGGAACAGATGATCGGGGATTAAGTGGTGGATTTTCTGCCCTTGCACCAGATCCTTACACATTCAGGTCAGGGGTAACAACGGTTGTAGATTGTGGCGGTGCTGGCTGGCAGTCTTTTGACAGATTTAAGAAGAACATTATCGACCGTTCAGCTACAAGAGTTTTATCCTTTCTTAACATTGTCGGTGATGGTATGAGAGGAAATCCTTATGAACAGGATATTAATGATATGGATGCTAAAAAAGCCGCTGATAAGGCTTTGGCCAATAAGGATATCGTGGTAGGTTTTAAGCTTGCACACTTTGCTGCTGCAAGCTGGGTTCCTGTTGAACGTGTGGTTGAGGCCGGAAAACTGGCAAATATGCCTGTAATTATCGATTTTGGGGGTGATAATACACATGCTCCTTTGTCAATCGAAACCTTGTTCACTAAATATCTTCGTCCCGGAGACATTTATACTCATGTTTATACCGAGTTAGTTCAAAGAGATCCTGTTGTAGATCTTAATACACGTCAATTAAAGCCATTTTTAATCCCAGCCCAAAAGAGAGGAATTATTTTTGACGTTGGTTTTGGAGGAGGAAGTTTCAACTTTAATCAGGCTATTCCTTCAATTAAAGCTGGATTTTTACCTAATACGATGGGTACTGACCTTCATACCGGGAGTATGAATGGTGCGATGAAAGATCAGTTGAATG
>CAZGCG010000292.1:0-4749 GCA_964524205.1 uncultured Sphingobacterium sp.
AAACACCTAAGCACATTGAACAGCATCCTGAGAAGATTTCCAGTGTGTTAGGATACGAATTTTATTCTACAGACCCTGGTACAGGTCGCGTGAAAGAACTTTCTCAGGCTTTTGGTAATGAAACCGAGCGACTTTACTGGGAAAAACTGGATGATCTTGCACATGATATCAGCTCATTTTTGGAGAGTCTTGAACTGCCTCAGTCAGCCTCAGGTTCTTCTGCTGGCTTATCATCGGCAAGCGTACAGGCCACTGAAAAAGTATTCCTTGCCGAATCCAGTTATGATACTCAGGACTTTCGGGACAGCCTGAAGCGGGAACTTCAGGGATATGGTTATCATATTCTTCCCGATAAACAGTTGCCGCTTATTGCAACACCTCTGAATGAAAATCTGATTTCTAATCTCAGTGAAGCAGTTTTAAGTATTCATCTTCTTGGTGAGAACTATGGTGTTGTGCCCGAAGGGGCGCAGAAGTCTATCGTTGAGATTCAGAATGATGTTGCTGCATCCTACAGTGCTGCACATTCAATACCACGATTTATCTGGATTCCTGAAGGCTGTGAACCTTCTGATGACCGGCAGATTAGTTTCATCAATAAGCTGAATTCAGGAAAAGAAGGAATAGCTGGTGCTGATCTGGTTCAGGGTTCATTGGAAGATTTCAAGAGCATTGTGATCGACAAGCTGAATTCGATGAAGAAAGAGATTAAGAAAGAAGAAGAACAGCCTGAAATCTATGATGAATCATCCAAAATTATCTATTTGATTTGTGATTTGTCTGATATTGATGAGATCAGACCTTTAGAGGATTTCTTATTTGACAATGGCTATGAAGTTGTGATACCTATTTTTGAAGGCGATGAATCCGGAATCAGGGAAGATCACATTGAAAACCTGAAAACCTGTTCTGCAGCTATTATATTCTTCAGTAATGCCAATGAGCTCTGGCTTAGGTCAAAAACCCGTGATTTCCTGAAAATAAATGGTTATGGCAGGGCTAAGCCTCTGGCTTTTAAAGCCATTTATATCGCACCGCCTGATAGTATGTCAAAACAAAGGTTCAGAACACTTGATGCTGAAGTGATAAATGCACTGAATGGTTTGCCTGAAGAAAAATTAAAAAGCTTATTGTCCAAAATATAATCAACCTGGTATATGTTAGATGATATAATACAAAATCCCTTTCCGGGACTCAGGGCATTCGAAGAAGAAGAGGATATATTATTCTTCGGACGTGAAAAGCAGGTTGATGAACTTCTCAAAAAGCTGCGTACACAACGGTTTTTAACTGTAATTGGATCATCGGGCAGTGGTAAATCTTCACTCGTTAAATCTGGTCTGATTCCTTCTCTGCACAGTGGCTTTATGTCCGGAGCTGGTTCTAACTGGAAAATATGCTCATTAAGACCGGGTGTAAATCCAATTGGTAATCTTGCCCGCGCACTTTCTCAAAGAGGGATTTTATACGATTATGATTCAGCGGATGATGAACAAATGTATTCATCCATTAATGAAAGTGTACTTAGAAGAAGCAATTTCGGACTTATAGATGCATTTTCCCAATCAGGAATAGATCCCAAAAATAATCTGCTGATTCTTGTCGACCAGTTTGAAGAACTGTTTCGCTTCATAAAGTTTGAAAAAGAGGCCCGGGAAGGTAAGCGGGATTCGGTAGCCTTTATCAATCTGCTTTTGAAAGCTACCGAACAGCGTGAATTACCAATTTACGTCGTATTTACAATGCGCTCGGATTTTCTTGGCGATTGTACCGAATTCAGGGGACTACCTGAAGCAATAAATGAAGGGCAGTATCTGGTGCCCAGAATGACACGTGAAGAGCGCAGGGATGCTATTGTTGGTCCAGTTGGAGTAGGCGGAGCAAGTATTAGCCCTCGATTATTAAACCAGCTGCTGAACGATGTCGGAGATAACCCGGATCAGCTACCTATCCTTCAGCATGCGCTGATGCGTACCTGGGATGCTTATAAAAAGAACAATCCCGAGCCTTACTCTGAAAAGGAAATCGATCTTGATGATTATATTGAAATAGGAACCATGGAGCATGCTTTATCTCAGCATGCCGAAGAAGCCTATGCCGAACTGGAAAGCCCTGAATTAAAACAAATCTGTGAGTCGATTTTCAGAGCTCTTACCGAACGCGGAGCAGATGCAAGAGGAGTAAGACGTCCCAGCCGGCTTTCCGAACTTTGTCAGCTTTCTAATGCAAAGCCCGAACAGGTAATACGGGTTATCGAAATTTTCAGGAAAAAGGGCAGGGGATTTTTGATGCCTCCTGTTGGAGTTCCGCTTACAGAAGATTCAATTATCGATATTTCCCACGAAAGTATTATGCGGGTTTGGGAACGCTTAATGCTATGGGTTGAAGTAGAAAACCAGTCAGCTTCGATTTATCTTCGTTTATGTGATGCAGCCGATTTGTACGAAGCCGGAAAAGGTGGCTTGTTAAGAGATCCTGAATTACAGGTTGCATGGAACTGGAAGGAAGAAAATTCCCCAAATGTTGTTTGGGCATCACGTTATAATGATCTTTTTGATAAGGCAATTCTGTACCTGGACCATAGTAAAGAGCAGAATGAGAAGGAAATGCTCTTTAAGGAAAGAATGCAGAAGGAGCGTCTGAGAAAGGCCAGAAGAATAACAATCATCATTTCAATAATTGCTTTTGCAGCGTTCCTGCTGGCTATATATTCTTTCGAACTGAGGAATCTGGCAACCAAACAAACTATTTTGGCAGAGAAGGAAAGTGAAGAAGCAAAAAGACAAAGAAAACTCGCAGAAGATCAGAAATTAATCGCCCAGCAAAGTGAAGCCGAAGCCGAGGAAAGTGCAAAACAGGCGCTCATTCAAAAAGGGATAGCCGTTACTGAGCAGGAGAATGCCAAAAAAAGTGAGAAAAATGCCTTGTTGCAAAAACTTATCGCAGAACAACAAAAGGCCTATGCAGAGCGTCAAAAAGCTATTTCAGAACAAAATGCAGAAATAGCAAGACAGCAGCAAGGTATTGCTGAAACCCAAACCGAGCGGGCCATAAGCAATGAAAAGATAGCTAAAGAGCAGACTTCGATCTCCTCAAGATTGAAGGATATTGCGCAGGCAAGAAACCTTGCTTACGAAGCAATGATGCTTTTGAATGATAATAAACAGGATGAAAGCAGGAAAAATATTATTAGTGCCTATAAACTTAATGCAGATAATAATGGTCCGCTTCAGAATAGCGATATATACAATGCACTTCATTTTAACTGGATTGGAGCTATTCAAAATAAAAATCAATTCTCTGCACATAAATTTGCTGTTAGAAGTATTGCACAGGGCCCGGCCAGCAACCAGCTGATTTCAGTAGACGAAGCAGGGATGCTGTATATTTTGAAAGCTGTAAATGGTGTTCTTGAGCCCCTGACTTCATACGACCTTAAGGATGAAGCCCGTTCGGTGAGTACCTCTCCGGATGGTTCAAAGGCCCTTGTGGTTACTTCAACAGGTAAGGGAATCTTACTTGATATTGCTTCAGGAGGGAATTCAATCAAAGAAAGCAACCGTTTCAGCTTTACCGGAATTGCAAAACTCGCTGCCTTCAAAACTAATTCTGAATTTGCAATCCTCACGAATAAGGGTTTAGGTATTTATCGTACAGGAAATGCGGTAGAACAAGTCAGGTTTGCCCCGGGGAATTTCTCAACAATTAGCTATAGCCGGAGTGGTAAATTATACCTGGTATCAGGTAATAAGGCTTCTATATACAGTAATTCAGAGAATATTCCCGAAAAGCCGGAATCTGTAATTAGCCTGAATTCAAGAATCACAAGCCTTGCAATTAGTCCGGCTGATGATTATTTAGCAGCAGGAACCTATGATGGCGGGATTTATCTCCGTGACCTTAATTCTAACAAGGCTGCAATTAGCTTTACACCGCATGCTTCTTCGGTAAACGACCTTAAATTTAAATCAGTCAACGGGAATCTTCAGCTTGCTTCAGCGAGCAGCGATCAAACAATCAAGCTTATGGATGTAAATGCAATTATGACATCTAAAAACACTGAAGATATCCTCACCTTAAGAGGTCACAATAAATGGGTTTACAGTCTTATTTATACTCCTGATGGAAAATTCCTTTACACAGCAAGTGAAGATAAGCGGATAATTGGATGGCATACCTCAATGAGTGGTATTTATAAATCTCTAACCTCTGATAAAAACTAATTATGATCAATAAATTACGTTTAAGGCTGTTATTGATATTTACCATTTTGATCATTGGCAAAGCTAATGCCCAGGAATGTGGTTTAAATGCATTAAATGACGCTGAGGGCCAGTATAATATTGGCAAATTTTATGAAAGTATAAACAGATTAAATTCTTGTATCTCTTCAAAGGGTTTTACTTACAGTGAAAAAGTCCAGGCTTACAGACTTTTGTCTATGTCATATCTTGCTTTAGATTCGGTTGAGAAAGCCGACGAAAGTATCGAACGGCTCTTGCTTTTAAAAGATAATTTCGAAGCAGATACCAGAGATCCGGATCGTTTCAGATTGCAGGTATTATTCCTCAGACAGCAGATGCGTGCTAAATTAACGTCTTCGGTATCAAAAAAGGCTGAAAGTATTGAACTGGCACCCGCTACTATTCAAATCATCACCTACGAAGATATTCTGAACCGGGGTTATACCGATTTGGAGCAGCTTTTTCATGACCTTCCGGGATTTGATATCTCCAGAAATTCAGGATT
>CAZGCG010000293.1:0-4730 GCA_964524205.1 uncultured Sphingobacterium sp.
GAGCTTGATCTGGAACTTCATGGTTCATCAAAAGTGGTGCTCGATCTGAACGTAAAATCATTAAGGACATCTTCAAGTGGCTCCTCTGAAATTGTTTTGAAAGGGCAGGCCGGAAGTCATGATCTGGATATGACCGGATCCAGTTCTGTTGAAGCTCTTGACTTTGTTGTCGGACAATACCAGATTAACAGTACAGGAGCAAGCAAATCCCGCATTAATGTATTGAATTCACTGGAAGTTAATTCCCGCGGAGCCAGTGAAGTGGAGTATAAAGGAAAACCTTCTAAAATTGAAAAAGATAATTCAGGTGCTTCAGTAGTCAGAAGCATTAATTGATTCTCATTAGCTATCCGCTTTTATAAATTTCGCTCAGATTAAATAAATTATTAATTTAAGCTCCTTGTTAAATTAATATGAGCAATGTTGGACTTGTTCTGATGATTTGCTACAGCCCATATCCATGCGAAATAATAAAGAGACAATTAAAGCCTGGGCCATGTTCGACTGGTCTAACTCTGCTTATAATCTGGTCATTACCTCTACAATTTTCCCTGCTTATTATACCATAATTACTACCACTGAGGAATTTGGGGACAAGGTAGTTTTCATGGGAAGGACTTTTACCAACACAGCACTTTCAAACTATGCGCTGTCGGTAGCCTACCTGATTATGGCCTTATTACTTCCCGTATTATCTTCAATCGCAGATTTTAGAGGAAATAAGAAAATATTTATGAAGGTCTTTACCTACATAGGAAGTATATCCTGTGCAGGTTTGTTCTTTTTTAAGCTTGAAACTCTTGAACTTGGTATTATCTGTTTCACATTAGCTGCTATAGGATATATCGGTGGAGTGATGTTTAATAATTCATATTTGCCCGAAATTGCCACCATTGATCAACAGGACAGAGTAAGTGCCAAAGGTTTTGCCTATGGGTATATTGGCAGTGTTTTACTTCAGATCATCTGCTTTATTTTCGTTCTAAAACCTGAACTTTTTGGCATCACAGACGCTTCATTACCTGCACGTTTATCCTTTCTTCTGGTAGGCGTCTGGTGGATAGGGTTTGCTCAGATACCGTTCAGAAAGTTGCCTGCCGGAAGCCCCAATTACGATAAGATTACAAAAAGCACGGTTAAAAATGGTTTCCAGGAACTTCTTAAAGTCTGGAATCAGCTAAAATCCATGGCCTTACTAAAACGATTTCTTTTTGCATTCTTTTTTTACTCAATGGGAGTACAGACAATCATGCTTGTTGCTGCAGGATTTGGAGAGAAAGTATTGAAACTTGGTACTTCAAAGTTGATTGCCATCATTCTCATTATTCAGTTGGTGGCAATCATTGGGGCATTGATTATGTCATTTTTTGCAAAGAGATATGGTAATATTCAGGTTATTATAGTAGTTCTGACTATCTGGATTGGTGTATGTGTTGCAGCCTATTATATTCAGAATGAGACCCAATTCTATGTAATTGCAGCAGTTGTGGGTTTGGTAATGGGAGGGATACAATCAATATCCAGATCAACCTATTCTAAGTTTTTACCTGAAAATACACCAGATACAGCATCTTTTTTTAGTTTCTATGATGTAACAGAGAAGATTGCTATTGTTATTGGTCTGTTCAGCTTTGCCTATATCGAAGAGTTTACCGGAAGTATGCGAAATTCAGCGATTAGTCTTGCCGGATTTTTTATATGCGGATTATTGATCCTTTTCTCTATCTTTTTTATAAAGTCAAAAAAAACAGATAGTTTGCGTTCAGTATAGTTTTTTTTCGGAATTTAGCAGCATTCCCTTCCTCCGGATAAAATCTATTTTTAGAATATGAATGTTGAATTATTTATTCCCTGCTTTATTGATCAGCTGTACCCTCAGACTGCATTTAATTCGATCAAAATTCTTGAAAAAGCAGGATGTAAGGTAATTTATAATGCCGAACAAACCTGTTGCGGACAGCCGGCTTATAATGCAGGGTTCTGGGAGGAAGCTAAAGTGGTTGGAGCAAAATTTCTGAATGATTTTTCAGAAAGTACTTATATAGTTTCTCCTTCTGCATCCTGTACAGGTATGGTAAAGAACTCTTTTAATGACCTCTTTACGAATACCACAGTACATAATAAATGCCGGTCAATTCAAAATAATATTCATGAACTTTCTGGCTTTCTGGTTAATATACTGAAGAAAGATTATTTCGGTGCTGAATTGGAAGGCAGGGCGGTCTATCACGATTCTTGTTCAGGATTAAGGGAATGCAATATTAAAGCCGAACCCAGGCAATTGCTGAGTAAGGTGCATGGCCTTGATCTTGTTGAGATGAAGGATACCGATGTTTGCTGTGGTTTTGGAGGCACATTTGCAGTCAAATTTGATTCTATCTCCAGCGCAATGGCTGAGCAAAAGATTAATAATGCGCTTGAAATGGAGGCGGATTATATTATTTCAACTGATGCTTCCTGTTTAATTAATCTTCAGGCTTATATTGATCAGCATAATCTCAAGCTAAAAACTATGCATATTGCTGATGTTCTGGCAAGTGGTTGGGGAAATGTATAAACCTGTTTATTAAAGGTTTTACCCGATCAGGAACGCAAGCCCATTGCTTACAGGATCGCAAAGATCTTTTACTTTTTTCTCCCTGAATAACTTTTCGATCAGATCCCGCGCAACCTTATAATCATCATGAATAGGGCAGGGGTGTGATGCTGAACACTTACTTAAACCGAGACCACATTCTTTAAAAACCTGATCCCCTTCAATGGATTCCACGATTTTGCTTATTGGCTGTTCACGTTGTGCTTTACTGATAAAAAATCCACCCGATGGCCCTTTGGTACTATTTATCAGGCCCTGTCGTGCTAATGTCTGGAGAATCTTTCCTACAGTATGTTCACTTGCTTGAATATGCCCCGCAATTTCCTTCATGCCGGCTTTATCACTCTCCTCAGGCCTGGATGCGAGATAAATAACGGCTTTTATCGCTGTTTTACAGGTATAACTTAACATTTCTAACGGTCTAAATATTCTTTCCCTTCAGGTGAGATCTTATCCGGACTCCAGGCAGGGTCAAATACAAGGTTAATACTGATCTGATAGTCCTTAAATGCATTGCTAAGTGATTGCTTTACATCAGCAGTGATACTTTCTCCCATCGGGCAAAATTGTGTAGTCAGGGTCATCGTAACGACTATTTTCTGATCTTCATCATTAAAATCTATCCGGTAGATTAGCCCGAGATCAACCACATTTAATCCAATCTCCGGATCAAACACATCATAAAGTCCGGCAAGGGCTGCACTGCAGTAAAGATTATTATTACTTAATACCTCCATTATTCTTTGACCCGGTGAAACACAGTTTTTACTACATTAATTACATAGAAAATAGCCGATGTCAGTAATATTGCCGCACCGGCTTTCAAAAGCAAATCATTTAATATAAGGATGCCCGCAACAAACAGTATAAAGCCTGTAAGATAAAGCAAGCCCATGACTTTGAAAAGATTTTCGCTGAATAATTCTTTTGGAGCTGGGGTTTTTCCGATTGCTCTGGTATGATAAACCTTATTCCATATTATAAAAGGTAATGTTTTAAAGGTCATACCTATAATTAATGCAGTTATCCAGCCAAAGAAAATGCAAAATCCGTACAATAATACAATGTTCGCTTTTGAATCTTCCCTGATGAAATATATAACCCCCAGTAAACATAGCAAGGGTAGGAGCAACATAACAACTGATAATAGCGAAATTTTCATTTGCTCATCTACATGCTTTCTGATCCGTGTTTTATAAGCTCTGTAGTTATAAATCCCAAATAAAACTAATGCAATTAGTACAAGCAAAAATGGGCTGTAGTATAGGTGGGGATAAGCCCCGGAGGTTTTTAAAATTATAAAAGCAAAAAGGGCGATATTGATCAGGGCAAAAATCCACCACAAGGTCACAGTACTTGAATATTTGGAAATCAGGAACATAGGAATCAGTCGCGAAGCAACCCCAATAATCAACAATAAAAACCATCCTCCAAGGCCCATATGGGCATGTATTGATAGGTATTCAATCGAATTCTCTGGTAGCCATGAACGGCTGAAATTAAATACTAACAGTAGCCCGAAAAAGGTTGTTGTGAATAACCAGAGTGAGGCTGTGGCAATAAAGAAGGCATGTATATTGTATTTTTTGCTTTCTATGATACTTCCGATAACATTCAGAAAATAGCAAATCACAGAAGCATTGACCAGAATAGCACCTGTTTGCAGAATCAGTCCGGTATCAAACAGATAAAATCCGGTTACAAGAAGCGGAATGCCGGCTGCAGCAAAAATAAAGGATAATAATGCGAGAAAATAACTGTCCAGTTTACCTTCAATCAGTACCGGGAGTAGCTGGTGACTGGCGCCAAGAATGATCATTGTTCCCCATCCCAATGCCATCAGGTGTGTGATGGCAAGGGTTTTAGGATTAAAATAATGCTGTTGGATAATATTCGTATTGAGCAGCAGGAGGGAGCATGATATTAAAAAGGAAACAGCCGCAAAAACATAGAAGGGGAGCACAACCTTGTAAGAAGTGGTTTGCTGTAATCCCGAATCCGAATCGCTTATTAGCATATTATTTCTTAAATATCAATAGAAATACTTCAGTTTCACTGACCTCATTGATTCGATATTCAAAGTTTCTGTCTTTAAGTTCACTCAATAGAAATATCGGAATGCGTTTATGATGAA
>CAZGCG010000294.1:0-4719 GCA_964524205.1 uncultured Sphingobacterium sp.
AAGGTGTTAAAGGTATAGTGTATGGCAGAAATGTTGTACAACATGCTAATTCAGGTGGAATGACTAGGGCATTAATGGCAATTGTTCATGATGGTGCAAAACCGGAAGATGTAATAGCTTGGGTTAAAGGAAGTAATTAAAAACCTGTCTGCGGGAACCTCCAAATCAAAAAATAGGTGTGCAGGGTAGTTATCGGGAAGCCGGTTTATTTTCATTTAAAAAATTGAATACAATATGAAAGTTGTTAACGTTGGTATTATTGGTGGCGGTTTAATGGGAAAGGAAGTAGCCGGCGCTTTTGGACGCTGGTTCTCACTAAACGATTATCCGGTTAAAGTAGAATTAAAGGCTGTCTGTGATCTGGATGCAAATACCTTAAAATGGTACGAGCAAATACCTTCAGTCGAATTATTGACCACAGATTATAAAGAATTACTTGCCTCTCCTAAGGTTGATGTTGTTTATGTTGCCCTTCCTCATTTTCTTCATGAGCAATATTATATCGAAGTAATTGAAGCAGGTAAGGATCTGTTGGCTGAAAAGCCTTTTGGAATGGATCTCAAGGCTGCAGTGAAAATAAATGAAAAAATTGCCAATTCTAAGAGTTTTGTAAGATGTTGCTCAGAGATGCCCTTTTTTCCGGGTCCTCAGCGAGTGATCAGCGAAGCTCTTTCCGGAAGAATTGGGGAGATCATCGAAATTAATGCAGGATTTTGTCATTCAAGTGATATGGATCCTCTTAAACCGATCAACTGGAAAAGGCAGTCAAAATTCTGTGGTGAAATTGGTGTAATGGGCGATTTGGGTATGCATGTTATGCACATCCCGATCAGAATGGGCTGGATTCCTGACAAGGTATATGCTCATCTGCAAAAGATAATTACAACCAGGCCGGACGGTAAAGGTGGTTGGACTGAAGGCGACACCTGGAATAATGCTACCCTGTCAACTTCAGTGAAGATTGGGGAGAATGATATTCCAATGTCTCTTGAAATGAAGCGATTGAAGCCGGGTGAGACTAATTCCTGGTATATTGAAATCCTGGGAACAGAGGGTGGTGTACGCTATAATACGAAGGATACCAAGGCATTATGGACCTTTAAGCGTGAAAAGGAACAACTATGGCAGCGTGTGGATCTTGGATTCCAGGTCCCATTCCCGGTAAGCACCGGCGGAATATTCGAACCTGGCTTCTCCGATTGTTTCTTACAGATGCTGGCTGCATATTTTGCAGAGCGCGAAGGGTTTTTAAACGGCCGTTTTGGTTGTGTTACTCCTGAAGAAGCACTAATCAGTCATAAGTTATTTGATGCCGCTTTAAAATCACATGATACTAAATCTGTTGTAGATGTGGTATGATTTAATTTATAATTACTAGTGTCTGGTTAATTGATTTGCTAGCCGATCCCGAAGGCGGTCGTATGCTTATAGTTTATCGATAAACCAGACAGATCGACCCCGTACTTAGGGGATAAGAAACGATAAGAAAAACGGATGAAAGAGAATACCGGAATGGGAATTTTGGCAGGAGGCAACTGGATCATTGATAATGTTAAAATTGTTGATGTCTATCCAAAAGAAGAGAAACTGGCGAATATCCTCAGAGAGAGCACCAGCAATGGGGGGGCTCCATACAATGTTTTAAAAGCGATAAGTAAGATGGGATTCCAATTCCCCTTAAAAGGAATAGGAGCAATCGGTAATGACGAACTAGGGGATCATATTTTAGATGAATGCAGGGAACTTCAGATAGATTCCAGTCAGATCAAGAAGGTTGAGGATACAAATACCTCATATACCGATGTTATGACTGTACAAGGAACTGGCAGACGTACTTTCTTTCATTCCCGGGGTGCAAATGCCTTTTTGGATGAGTCTTATTTTAATTTTTCAGAAAGTAAGGCAAAGATATTCCATTTAGGGTATCTTCTGTTGCTTGATAAATTAGATGCAGTCGGTGCTGATGGTTTGACCGGGGCAGCAAAAGTCCTGGAGGAAGCCAGAAGATGCGGGATGATTACATCGGCAGATCTGGTCAGTGAGCAATCTGAACGATTTAAAACTATCATTCCTTTAGCATTGCAATATGTTGATATTCTGTTTGTTAATGAGTTTGAAGCCGGTATGTTAACGGGTATTGAGATTTGTGATGATGAAGGAAAATGCTCAATTGCTAATGCTTATCAGGCAGCCGATGCGATTTTAAACGCAGGAGTTCGGCGATGGGTAATTATTCATTTCCCGAAAGGAGCCATAGCCCTGAATAGAAGCGGGGAGAAATTATTTCAGCCGAGTGTTAAAATGCCGGCAGAAAAGATCAAAGGTTCTGTAGGTGCGGGAGATGCATTTGCAGCAGGTGTATTAGCGGGAGTTCACGAAGACTGGACGATGGCAAAAAGCTTGTTGTTAGGAGTAAATGTTGCCGCTGCCAGTTTAATGGATGCCAGTTCTTCAGAAAGTATTGTTTCATGGCAGGAATGTTTGAAACTAGGGGCTGATTTTGATTATAATATGGACTAAATTTTGTTTAAAACGTAGTAATTTATATATATTTCGCTGTTTTTTGCTGTAGAAAATTTCTACGGTCAGACTTTAAATAGAATATTATGTTACTTATTGTTATTGCCTAAAAAAATTATGAAAGTAGGCTTGTTTATTCCCTGTTATATTGATCAGTTTTACCCTGATGTTGCCATAGCTACTTATCAGCTTCTAAAAAAGCTGGGCTGTGAGGTAAGTTATCCAATGAACCAAACTTGTTGTGGTCAGCCAATGGCCAACAGTGGTTTTTCGGATCTGACAAAAGGTTGCGATGTAAATTTTGTAAAGAACTTTAGAGACTTCGATTATATAGTTGCCCCTTCGGGCAGTTGTGTTCTCCATATTAAAGAACATTTAAAGGAAGGCGGAAGTCCTGCTGAAATTGAGAAGATCCGGCACAATGTTTATGAGCTTTCTGAGTTTCTGATTGACATTCTTAAAGTTAGTGGTCTGGAGGCCTCCTTCCCCCATAAAGTAGGAATGCATATCAGTTGTCATGGACAAAGAGGTTTGCACCTTTCCTCAATGACCGAACTTGTTGCCCCTAAGTTTTCCAAATCAGAACAGTTACTGAGCATGGTTGATGGTCTTGAGCTTTTAAAACCTGTGAGAGCTGACGAATGCTGTGGATTCGGAGGTACATTTTGTGTATTTGAGGAGGCTGTGAGTGTCAAAATGGGTAAAGACCGGATTAAAGAACACCTTGTCAACGAGGTGGAATACATTTGTGGTGGAGATACCAGTTGTCTGATGCACCTGGAGGGAATTTTAAAGAGGCAAGGGAGTGTGGTTAAAACCATTCATCTGGCCGAGATTTTAAACAGTGCGCTATGAGTGTTAAACAGCATGCAGAAGCTGCACAGGAATTTATCAGAGACGAGGCACGTACCGACTGGCATGATGAAACGCTTTGGTTCGTCAGACACAAAAGAGATAAAGCAGTTAATACCCTTCCTGAATGGGAAATTCTTCGCGATTGGGCATCCCGGATAAAAAATCATACCCTCTCCAATCTGGATCATTATTTAAAAAATTTCGAGGAGAAAGCGGTTTCGAATGGAATTATAGTTCACTGGGCCTCAGACGCAGAGGATCATAACCGGATCATTCATAAGATCATTGCTGATAACAAGATTGAAAAAATTGTTAAAAGCAAAAGTATGCTCACCGAGGAATGCCATTTGAATGATTATTTGCAGAATAAAGGCATACAGATATTGGATACAGATCTTGGTGAGTACATTGTACAATTAAGGCAAGAATCGCCAAGCCATATTGTATTGCCCGCCATTCACCTGAAACGTCAGGATGTAAGTGAAACCTTTCATGAGCATCTGAACACGGAGAAGGGGAATTATGACCCACAATATCTGGCAGGCTCTGCCCGTCATCATTTAAGGGAACGTTTTATTGAGTCAGATCTCGCAATTACCGGTGTGAATTTCGCGATTGCCGAATCAGGAAGTTTTGTGGTTTGCACCAATGAAGGCAATGCGGATATGGGAGTACATTCTGCGGGTATTCATATTGCCTGTATGGGAATAGAGAAGATTATTCCGAAAACCGAACATCTTGGGGTATTTCTTCGTCTTTTGGCAAGAAGTGCAACCGGACAACCAATCACAACTTATTCCAGTCATTTCAACAAACCTCGCCCCGGGCAGCAAATGCATGTGGTGATTGTTGATAACGGCAGGAGCAGGCAGCTGGGAAGAGCTGATTTCAGAAATTCCCTCAAATGCATCCGCTGTGCGGCCTGTTTCAATACCTGTCCGGTGTACCGAAGGAGCGGTGGACATAGTTATCACTCAACAGTGGCTGGTCCAATCGGCTCAATCCTCAATCCTAACTTAGACATGAAGGCTAATTCAGATTTGCCATTTGCCTCAACGCTCTGCGGATCCTGCAGCAATGTTTGTCCGGTGAAAATTGATATCCATGATCAACTCTGGAAATGGCGACAAGTTATCGTTGCCAATGGTTATGTTGATAAGGGTAAGAAAGCAGGGATGCAGGGAATGGCCTGGGTTCTTTCAAATCCTCAGGTTTATCGTTTTTCAGGAAAAATTGGCCGCTGGGTCATGCGCACCTTCCCTTTTATAGTGAATAACCGCCTGAATGTGTGGTACAAGCAGCGGGAAATGCCTCGTGCACCTGAAAAAAGTTTTAGAGACTGGT
>CAZGCG010000295.1:0-4712 GCA_964524205.1 uncultured Sphingobacterium sp.
CCAGTCAGCTTCAGAATGAGGATGAGCCTAAACAGGTTTTAAGCTACCTTGAATCTTTGAAGGAGTTAAATCCTGAAGCCCTGAAAGCAACAGTTCAATATCGTCTTAACCCTGATAATTTCATCAGAATGGTATTGCTTCCTGAGAAATAGGAAGATCATTATTTAAAAAAAGCCGTTCATGCTTATGAACGGCTTTTTTTATGATAATAGAAGAAAACTCAGAATCTTGGGCTTGCGGTAACTGCATTTGAAGCCGCACTCTCATTCTTAAGCCTGTCGATCGCAGTAACAACATAAGTATAAAAACGGTTAGCATTAACCAAAGTATCTGTAAATGTTGTTTCTGATGCTTTAAAGGAGATCTTCAAAATATGATGGGCCTGTTCAATATCCATTCGTTCGCCCCGGTTAACCCTATAAATTACATATCCAAAAGCTTTATCACCATCACTGGCCACAGTTGGTGCTTGCCAGCTTAATTCAACACCTTTTGTTACAGATTTGGCTGTAAGTACTGTTGGAGCGTTGGGTTTAACATCATCCAGCCAGGCCATTGTCGGCTGAAGAGCAGGATAACGGTAAAAATCTCTGCGAAGAGAATCTTTTACTCCTGCCATATTACTGGTAACCGACTTGGAGCTGAAAAAGACACTCCCCTGAGCATTTTTATTATTTCTTAAATACCTGATCTGTTTCGGAATCTGGGATCTGTCACTCCATCCCGGCCGGTTTTCTAATGCCCTGTAAACACCCTGACCAACATATAAATGTTTTCCAAAGGTGTTATTGCTCCACCAATCGAGCAATTTATCATAAGGAGCCACCTGATAACCAAAAGGGAAATATATCTGTGGATTTATATAATCCAGCCATCCCGCTTGTACCCATTTACGCGCATTGGCATAGAGTTTACCATAACCGTCAAAGCCATTACTTTCAGAGCCTTCCGGATCCTGTGATTTATTCCGCCAGATACCAAAAGGGCTAACACCAAACTTAATATGTTTTTTTGCAAGGTGAATACTGTCAGATAAGGTATGGATCAGCGTATCAACATTATTCCGGCGCCAGTCATCGATATTTTTGAATGCGCGTCCATATTTATAATATGTTTCACTGTCTCTAAGTGGCTGAGCCTCCGGATAAGGATAAAAATAATCGTCGAAATGGACACCGTCAATGTCATAGTTTCGAACTACATCCATAATTACACTCACTATATATTGGCGTACTTCGGGCAATCCGGGATTAAAAAGCTTTTTTCCACCATAAGTAAAGAACCATTCCGGTTTCTGCTTCGATATATGGTTGGCAGCAGTATGTGCATCAATAAGATTATTTGTTGCGCGATATGGATTAAACCATGCATGAAGTTCCATTCCCCGTTTATGGGCCTCTTCAATTGCAAAATCAAGGGGATCATAATTTGGAACCGGGGCCCTTCCCTGAGTTCCGGTCAAAAAACGGCTCCACAATTCACGGCCTCGACCATAAAATGCATCAGTAGCAGGTCTGATTTGCAACATTATCGCATTAATCCCGCTTTTCTGATGATCATCAAAGATGCGGATTAGCTCAGCCTTCTGTATATCAGAACTTAATCCTGGCTTGGATGGCCAGTCGATATTGGCAACTGTAGCTACCCAAACCCCTCTGAACTCTCGTTTGGGATTAGATTTGATTTGAGATCTTAAATAAACTGGAACAGCAACGAGGAATGCGAGGAAGAAAATTACTTTTTTTACCATGTAAAAGAGGAACGTTTAGCGGGTAAAGATAAATAATCTAATTAATTGCATTATTGTATTTTGGGCAACATTATGGATAAACAATACCAAAAAATGTGTAATTTCAGTCTTTAAGGTGCCTTAAAAGGCTGAAAATGGTATATACTCAAGTCAAAAATTATTAAAACCCAATTCTTAAACAATATATTTGTCCTGAATGAGGTTTTATCGAATTGATTTTAAATAGACATTAAATTTTCGTTAACCAGATAATTGAACATGGAAAACCCGGAACAGGAGCAGCCAATACGAAAGGACTCGAATAAGATTTATTTTTTGGTTGCTGTAATTCTTGCCTTACTTGGAACCAATACCTACTTATTTTTTAAGGATAAGAAAGCTAATGACCGTATCGTTACAGTAAGTGATGAAAAAACCAGAATGCAGACTGAAATTGATAAAATTGAAGCTGAGCTGGATAATGCAACAAGCAATAATCTGAAGCTTTCTGAGGAAATGCAGAAAGAACAGGAAATAGCCAGAGAGAAGATTGATGAGTTAAGAAATGCCCTTAAACAGGGTCAACTCACACAAGGTCAGCTTGCAAAAGCACAGGAAGAAATAAAACAACTGCGATATTTTGTTTCGAAATACTCAACAGAAATTGATGAATTGAAAAAACAAAATCAGGACCTGACTAGTGAACGGAATGAGCTCTTGTCGGCAGTCGACTCAGTAAGCACCAAAGCCAATGAACTTGAAAAGCAGAATGAGGAGTTATCCACAAAAGTTCAGGCTGCGGCTGCAATTAAATCAGGAAATATTTCAATATCAGCATTTAACATTCGAAATAATGGCAAAGAGAGTATGGTTACCCGTGCAAGTACAACCGATAAGCTTAGGGTAAACTTTTCACTTGTAAATAACCCACTAGCTGAAAAAGGTCTTCATACACTTTTTCTGAGGGTAATCGACCCAAGCGGCAATCTGGTGATCAGCAATAATGGAGGAATGTTTATTTCTGATGATGAAGAATTACAATATTCTTATAAAACCGCTATTGAATTTGCAAATGACGGGAGGAGCTATACCATAGATTGGTCGGATGGCAAAACATACCAGAAGGGGGTCTATACAATAATCCTTTACGCCGACGGATATACCATGGGAAAAGGATCGGTAAGTCTTAGATAAACAGACAACTGTTTTATCAGCCGGTTCGACCGGGAAATCTTCTAATTCTGCGTTTCAGGCAAAGGTATTTCTATATAAAATGTAGTACCAATACCCGGTGCAGTATCAAATGTGATGTTACCATCTATGTTTTCTATTGCCTGCTTCACAAATGCTAATCCAAGTCCGGTGCCCGAGCTTTTTGTCGTAAAGTTAGGAGTAAAAATCTTCCTTTCGAGTTCTGTATGCATACCCGTACCATTATCTTTTATTTCAACAAAGACAGAACCGGACTTTCGATATAACATTATGGTAATTACACAATGTCTTTCATCAGATCTGGCTTCGATAGCATTCTTAATTAAATTATTAAAACATCTTAATATCTGATCCCTGTCAGCATTGATAATAATATCACTACCTGAGTTGCTTTCAAAATTAATAGTTGTTTGCTCAGATTGCCTGTAAAGTGTAATGGATTGCCTGATTTTCTCATTCAGATTTACCTGTTCCAATCTGGTTTCGGGCATTTTAGCGAAATTAGAGAACTCAGAGGCTATATGCGAGAGACTTTCTATCTGCTCAATAAATGATTTCGTGAATCGTTCAAATTTAGCTTCAAATTTTGGATCCTTTTCTTTCCAGGATTTCTCCAATAGCTGAACCCCAAGTTTTAAAGGAGTCAGCGGGTTCTTGATCTCATGGGCAACCTGCTTAGCCATTTCACGCCAGGCCGACTCACGCTCTGAACGGGCAAGCTTTTGCGCACTTTCCTCAAGTGCAGATATCATTGTGTTATATTCACTGATCAGATTTCCAATCTCATCATTCCGTTTCCAATTGATATGTTCATTCTTCTCCCCAATTTTAGTATCACGAAGAAGTTTTTGTATCAATGTCAGCGGACTGGTGATCCGACTTGCAACAAAAACAGCAAAAAAACCAATAGCCACGAAAACGAGAGCATAAACGTTAATTAATGCATTAAGAAATATGCCTATCCGATCCTGATAATCCTTTTCATTCGAGAAATATGGTAGACCCAGGTAAGCAATTACCTCACTTTTGCTGTTCCTCAATGGTACGTATGCAGAAATAAATGACAGGTTTCCAATCCGTTCTCTGTTTATAAATTCAGATTTCTGTAATCTGTTGAGATACAGATAAGCCAATGCATTCATCTGCGTTGCAATCAGGCCATTCTCATAAATCTTAGGTTGAGTAGAATGCAAAAGCTTACCATTGATATCAAACAAATTCAGATCAACACCATTAAGATCGGCTAAGCTATTGAATGCAACTTCTGCCTGCTCATCAGGGGTTGGCATTCCCATATCCACAATTTGCTTGTTGATTCCCGATGAGATCTTGGCTACTTTATCCAAAACGGTATATTCCTGCTGATCTCTGTATTGCTGACTGATATTGTAAAAAGTTATTATCCCGGTTATCAAAAGTGTGATCACTACTGCAGCAACCATGGATAATTGTATCCTGGTTTTATATAGCATCCTGTTTGATGAGATCAGCAGACTCCACCTGAAATTTCGGAAACTGATATTATAATTTTGTAAACTGTTCCAGGTTAACTGTATAACATAAACTAAACCTGCAAACAATAACAAGATTAAAAAGATGAAAGAAACTGAAGCTAGCTGAGTAAAGAGACTGTTAATCTCACGGCTGACAATAACAAGCTTCCTGGGATTTGGCTGAAAGATCAGATGATTATATTGCCGTCCATTTTCAGAATTATCGAAATAAACAAATTCTCTGTTTTTCCCTCTGAACTCATTATTTACCAGATTAT
>CAZGCG010000296.1:0-4709 GCA_964524205.1 uncultured Sphingobacterium sp.
GATAATTTTAAGGTATCATATTCCATTTGATAAGGATACGCTGATGCCGAGCTACTTGTTTTAATTGACAGTTGACAATTGACAGTTGACAATTGAGAGTGAGAGCCAGGAACCAGGACTAAATCCTGGTTCAGCTGAAACCCGATAGCTATCGGTTAGAGGTTTTGAATGAAAAATAGACAATGAAGCAGGATTTTGTCCCCCTTTGGAGGGGGGCGCGAAAGGCCTGAGCGGATGGAGGGGGAGGATTGATCCAATACCTCCCCCTGCCCCCTCTAGAGGGGGATAAGCAAGGTGCCCAGGGATTGTGCTGGAAAAGAAATTGATACCCAATTGCTATCGGTTGTGGTTTTGAATGAAATATAGACAATGAAACGAGATTTACGGACAACAGACAACTGATAACAGAACCAGGAACCAAGAGCCAGGAACCAAGACTAAATCGTGGCTCAGATGAAAATTATTGTTTTGAATGAAAAATAGACAATGAACCAGGATTTACAGACAACCGACAACTGACAACAGACAACCAATATAACGTACTAAGTAAAACATATACACATGCGTCCATTAAAATTACTATCCATTGCTTTAATGCTTGCAGGAATATTCTTCCTTGGCGAAGTAACAGCTCAGATCAAGATTGGTACCAATGGTAACAATATCCAGCCTTCATCTTTGCTGGAACTTGAGAGCGCTAATCAGGGTTTTTTATTGCCGCGAATGGCTAATACGATAGCCATTGATGCATTAAACCCGCCTAACGGGATGATGATCTATCGCACCACAGATCCTGCCGGACTCTATATCCGTAAAAATAACCAGTGGGAGTACATCACCGGTTCGATGAACGGGGATGCGGTTTTTAATTCAGTCACAGTGAATGGACCGGTTACTGCATTGACCTTTAGCGGACCCCTTACCGGCAATGCCACTACAGCTACTTTAGCCACAACTGCTACCAATTCAAATAATTCTGCGGTAATCAATGATGTTTCAAATCAGGGTACTACTTATCCGGTATTTGTAAATTCTACACCCGGAAACCAGCCTTTGCGTACCAGTAGCGGTAATTTGAGCTATGTTCCGGCAACGGGTGTTTTAACGGCAAGAGGATTTAACGGACTCCTGACCGGAGACGTAATCGGAAACGCAAGTTCTGCAGTTGATGCACAGAATACGGTGAATGTTCGTATTACTGATGATGTTATCGCTCCGGCAACTATGTATCCAACCTTCGTGACCGCGAATACGGGACCTTTGGCTCCGCGTGTTGCCAGTACCAAATTAAGTTTCATACCCCTTACTGGTGAATTAGCTGCTAATACTTTCAGAGGTAACCTGGCCGGCAATGCCACCACAGCCACTACAGTTACTGGCAATGTACTTGCGGGGAACGGAGGTACAGGCTTTCAAAATTACTCTACCGGTGATATTTTGTATGCTAATGCTTCCAATAGTCTGGCTAAACTTAATGTGGGGCTTCCTGGTACAGTTTTGAGAGTAGATAACAACAGACTTCCTGTCTGGTCAACAGCCGGTGCTGGAACAGTAATCAGTGTTGCGGGTACAGCAAACAGGATTATAGTGGACGATGCTACAGTTGCACCGATTATTAATATCGATCCTAACTATGTAGGTCAGTCTTCCATTAATACCCTTGGAACTGTAACAACTGGTATATGGAATGCAGGGGTAATCCCAACTACCTATGGTGGTACAGGGGCCAATGCTTTCATATCGAATGAGATTCTGATTGGCCGTGGTACAGGGCAACCTATCGGAAGTATTTCACTTGTCGGCACTACGGGAAAAGTTCTGACTTCAAATGGACCGACCGCCCTTCCAACATTTGAAACTGCTGGGGTGGGAGATATGGTTCGGTCTGTTGATCAGATTGTAAATGGGATAAAGCGATTTAATGATGGGACATTGATATTGAATGGGTCCGGGACTGGGATTACCACCCTGAAGGCTGATGATAATGTTAATGGAACAGTCCAGTTGCCGGGAGGAAATTCAACTTTGGCTACATTAAATGGAAATGAAATTCTTACCTTAAAAACATTAGCAGCCCCTAATCTGACAGGTACAACTAATTTTCAAACATTATCAGGATCAACTATAACTACAACTGGTAATATAACAGCCGGAGGCTCCTTTATTGGTAACCTAACTGGAAATGCTACCACGGCTACAAATTTTACAGCTGCATTGAATGGCGACGTTACAGGAAATCAAACAACCACAGTTGTTTCAACTGTTGGTAATCAAAGTGCAGCCAATATTGCAAGCGGTGTTGTAAGAGCTAATACAGCTACTGCTGTAGCAGGGAATAGTACGCTTGTAGCTAGAGATATTAATGGTGATTTTGCCGCAGATCAGATTACGGCAACTCAGGGGTTTGTCGGGAACTTGACTGGCAATGCAACTACAGTTACAACTATACCTAACTTGTCAGGGGAAGTTACAAATACTGGAAATAGTATAACGCTTTCAAATAGTGCAGTCATTGGCAAAACACTTGCAGGTTATTCTACGGGAACTGGTGTGGTGCAAGTAACAGATAATATACTAATAGCTATTGGCAAGGTTGAAGGTAATACAAATCTGAAAGCTCCAATTGATAATCCGAGTTTTACTGGCACTGTGTCAATTCCAAGTCCATTTACTTTGGGGATCACGTCCGTAACAACTACCGGCACCCAATTAAATTATCTGAATCTGGCATCAGGTACATCTGGCACAGGTAGTGTTGTTTTTACAAATAGTCCAACGCTCACTGGTACTCCAACTTTACCAACTGGTACCATTGGAGTAACCCAAATTGCTGGTAATAGTACCACAGCCTTGGCTACAACCGATTTCGTAACAACTGCGGATAATCTAAAGGCCAATATAGCTTCACCGGCTTTTACTGGAACACCAACAGCAATAACCGCACCGGCTTTAACTAATACGACTCAATTAGCTACTACACAATTTGTAACCACTGCAGATAATTTAAAGGCCAATATTGCATCTCCGACTTTTACAGGAACAGTTACAACGCCTGGTTTAATAATATCTAATGTTAGTACTCCTACAGGCAGCGCTGATCCAGCAGGAATTGTGGGGGAGATAAGAATTGATGCAACTCATTTATATGTGAAAACAGCAGGAGGCTGGAGAAGGATTGCATTTGAGGCAGCATGGTAGAGTTTTAATACTTTTTTTGTTAAATCTATCTAATTGAAAAATACACTGAATAAATTAACAATCAGCCATGAGGCCATTCTTTCTTTTCCTATTTTTACTATGCCTGGCCTGCCGTAAGGAGAAGATACTTCTGCCTGGGGAGGCGCTTCTGCTTTTCCCCAAGAACAATGAGATCTGTGCCGATGGAATCATTATTTCTGCAGGCAAGAGCAAAATTCTATTTAAATGGGATGCCTCCAAAAATACAGACTCCTATGTTTTAAGTATTAAGAACCTTGAAAGCGGGCAAATCAGTACCCATACCACCGATAAAACCCAATTAGAGATCGAACTTGACCGTAATCTCGCTTATTCCTGGTTTATTTTGTCAAAAAACACCAAGATCAATAAGGAACTCAGCAGTGATACCTGGAAATTCTATAATCCTGCACCGGCTCAAACCTCTTTCTCACCTTTCCCGGCAGAATTGCTGTCTCCGAAATATGAAGAAATTATTCCTGCAACAACCGAAAAGGTCAGCTTGAAATGGTCCTGCACTGATGCTGATGGAGATATCTTAAACTACAATATTTTCCTGGGTACAACACCAGTCCCTGTATTGTATAAGGCAGGTGTAAAGGAAACTAGTCTGGCAGACCTTGTTCTGGATCGGAACAAATCCTATTACTGGAAGGTGGTGGCAATTGATAGTAAAGGAAACAAATCCCATTCAGATGTTTATAGCTTTAAATTAAACTGATTTTATGAGCCTGCAGCGAATCTTGCTTGTTTTACTAGTGTTTCAGTTTTCAATTGCTGTAAATGCACAGCTTGTGCCGCTCAGTCTCGAGCAGCGTGTCATCAATTCGGATGTGGTTTTTGAGGGGAAGGTGATTTCTAAATCAGCTTCATGGGATGAAAAGCGCCGGCATATTTATACAACCAACCTCATCTCAGTTTATAAGGTATTTAAGGGTGAAATTAAAAATTCTACAGTAGAAGTGGTTACCATTGGTGGCACAGTTGGAAATGATCGTGAAGATGTTTCCTATGGACTTAAACTGCAGGAAGGCTCTATAGGGGTATTTACCTGTATACCCAATACAGTTAAGCTTAAGTCAGCTCAGGGAAAGACCCAGTTAAAAGTATATTCCGAAATACAGGGATTTATTCACTATGACCTCAAGACGGGGTCGGCAAGGGATGTATTCAGAGAGTATAAAAAGGTTACTGAAGATATTTATACTCCGGTTCAGAAAATCATGCACAGCAAATACAAGATTATGAATAAGGCAGATTTTAAGATTAAATAATTTCCTTGAAACGCTCTCTTTATACGATCAAGCTAATTTTGCCGGTACTTTTGTTCCTGGTTTTATTTTGTATTCAGGTTTACGGACAGTCGCTCACCGGGTTTTCACCACAGAGTATTTCAGCAGGAACCGGAAGTCAGCTTACTATAACGGGGTCCGGTTTTGGAACAGGCCCGGCAAGCTCTACAAACTTTGTTGAATTTGCCGATGCAGATGATG
>CAZGCG010000297.1:0-4675 GCA_964524205.1 uncultured Sphingobacterium sp.
CTCAGAGAGGACTATGTTTTAATATCTTTATATGTTGATGATAAAACAGAACTTTCGGAAGCTGAAAAGTATGTTTCGGGCTTCAGTGGTAAAAAAGTAAATACGATCGGACAAAAGTGGAGCGATTTTCAGGCATCCAGGTTTGGAACTAATTCTCAGCCATATTATGTTATTGCAGATCATGAAGGCAAGGTACTGGTTCCGCCACAGGCGTATAATCTGGACATCAGTAATTACGTTAATTTCCTGGACAAGGGTAAAATCGCTTTCGGGCAAAAATGATTGAAATGAATAAAGCGAACATAAAAAATATTGGAGTTTTTACATCCGGAGGTGATTCGCCCGGGATGAATGCCGCAATTCGTGCTGTAGTGCGTACCGGTTTATATTATAACCTTAAAGTAACTGGAATTTACCGGGGTTATGACGGCATGATCAGCGGTGACTTTCATCTGATGGAGCGTAAATCGGTTGCGAATATTATACAGCGTGGCGGGACAATACTGAAAACTGCCAGAAGTGAAGAATTTCGGACTGCAGAAGGCAGAAAGAAAGCTTATGAGCAATTAAAGAAGCATAACGTTGATGCTATTGTAGCGATTGGAGGTGATGGTACCTTTACCGGTGCCAATATATTTTATGATGAATATAAAGTACCAGTAATCGGGCTTCCCGGAACCATCGATAATGACCTGATCGGAACAGATTTTACCATCGGTTATGATACTGCAATAAATACGGTTATTGATGCAGTTGATAAGATCCGTGATACTGCGGAGTCGCACGATCGTTTGTTTATTGTGGAGGTTATGGGCCGTGACTCCGGTTTGATCGCTCTGAGAAGTGGAATTGGAACAGGTGCAGAAGCTATTCTGATTCCCGAGACAAAAACAGATATCAAAGCATTACTTTGTCGTCTTGAAACAAGCCGGAAAGATAAATCCTCTAAGATAATTATTGTTGCAGAGGGCGATGATGCCGGAGGTGCATTTGAAATCGCTAAATCGGTAAAAGAAAAGTTTCCTGGTATAGATACCAGAGTGTCAATACTTGGCCATATCCAGCGGGGTGGTCCGCCCTCCTGTATGGACAGGGTATTAGCAAGCAGACTGGGTGTAGCGGCCGTTGAATCTTTGATGGAAGGCAGAAACAGGGAAATGATTGGGATTGTGAATGGTAAAATACATTTCACACCATTTGGCAATGCTATAAAGCATAACCCGGAAGTGAATCCTGAACTTTTAAAAATCGTTGAAATCCTCTCACTGTAAAAATAAGCTGGTTTGATATGAAAAATTCAGGTTTTATCTTCGGTGCATTGATCGTTTTGCTGGCAGCCTGTGGCGAACCGGTAAAAAAGAACAATAGCGAAAAGAATTTAGCAGCAAACATTTCCCTAAAACTTGAAAAAATAGCTGAAGGATTACACTCTCCTGTTGCCTCGGCTTTTAGTCCGGAAGGTTTAATGCTGGTATGCGAGCAAACCGGACAGATCAGAGTGCTTGAGAATAATAAACTGATTGATAAACCCTTCTTGAATCTGGAGAGCAAGCTTGTCAAAATAAGCGGCGCCTATGATGAACGGGGTTTACTCGGAATAGCCCTTCATCCTGACTACGCGAGCAATAAAAAATTCTATGTGTATTACAGTGCCCCTTCTACTGAAAAAGGGCTTGATCATCAGTCTGTAATTGCTGAATACAAAGTTTCAACAGATCCAATGTTTGCCGATGCGGCTAGCGAAAGAATATTATTGACAATTCAGCAGCCCGAAAGCAATCATAATGGCGGTGATCTGAAGTTTGGACCTGATGGTTATTTATACATTGGAGTTGGGGATGGTGGTGGTGCCGGAGACCGGCATGGTGAAAAAGGCAATGGCCAAAATCTGAATACCCTCTTGGGTAAAATTCTAAGAATTGATGTGAATACCGATCAAAGCTATGGCATTCCAAATGACAATCCATTTGTAGGCAAGGAGGCAAAGCAGGAGATCTGGGCCTATGGTTTACGTAATCCATGGCGGTTTTCATTCGACAAAAATTCAGGGCAGCTTTTTGTTGCAGATGTAGGTCAGAATAAATTCGAGGAGGTAAATATTATCGAAAAAGGTGGAAACTATGGCTGGAAGATCATGGAAGCGAGTCATTGTTTTGATCCTGAAGAGAACTGTAAGACTGAAGGATTGATCTTACCAATTGCAGAGTATGAACATGAAGAAGGGATTAGTATAACCGGTGGATTTGTGTATCGTGGCAAAGAACTAAGCGTACTCACTGATAAGTATATTTTTGCCGACTGGACCGGGCCTGTGTTTTACCTTGAAAAAAAGGGGGAATCCTGGAGCCGTGGAACGGTCAGTCTTGCAGCTAAACCATCGGGAGATTTGAAAATACTTAGTTTTGCCCAGGATAATAATGCAGAACTTTATGTTCTAACAAACCAGGAGGTTGGTCCGAAGGATACTAAAGGAGCCGTTTATAAACTGATAAATCCCTGATGGAAAATATAAGGAATCATTTTATTGAAGCAAGGGAAGTACTCGACAGCTTTATTTCAGACCCCCAAAATTTTCTCAATATTGAAAGGGCCGGCGAAATTATTGTAAATGCCATTAAAGATGGTGCTAAGGTAATTTCATGCGGAAATGGAGGATCGATGAGTGATGCCATGCATTTTGCTGAGGAGCTTTCTGGAAGATATCGTAACGACCGGCCTGCTTATGCTGCTATTGCAATTTCTGATCCCGGCCATTTGTCATGTGTAGCCAACGACTATGGTTATAACTTTGTTTTTTCGAGGATGGTAGAAGCCATTGGTTCTGAAGGAGATGTACTCTTTGCTATCAGTACCAGCGGAAATTCTGAAAATATTTTGAAGGCGATTGAAGCTGCCCGAAAGAAGGGAATGAAGGTTATTGGTTTGACAGGTAAGGATGGCGGTAAAATGGTGGGTTTGTGTGATGTTGAAATCCGTGCTCCCCGTTCAGAATATGCCGACAGGGCGCAGGAGATACATATTAAGGTGATACACTCACTGATAGATTACATCGAAAAAACCCTGTCAGCTTATTAAAAGCTGACAGGGTTAACAATTAAGCTCTGTCTTCTATTATTACGGCCGTTCCAGAAGAACTTACCATCAGCATACTTCCATTGCTGCCAAGGGTTTCATAATCAAGGTCAACTCCAAGAACCGCATTTGCACCTAAACGGGCTGCCTGTTCCTGCATTTCACGTAAGGCGATATCTTTTGCTTCACGTAGACCTTCTTCGTATGATCCGGATCTACCACCGACGATATCCCTGATTCCTGCAAAGAAATCTTTGACAATGTTTGCACCAATAATGGCTTCGCCAGTTACTATACCAATGTATTTTACAACACGTTTTCCTTCGAGTTCATTTGTGGTTACTACTATCATATCATGCTAAGGTTTTGTTATTAGATTATTATAGAAACAAAAAGTTACAGGTAAAGGTTTGAAATAGGTTTAATATTCAAAATCAGAAGATGTCTTATTGGTGTTTAAGACAAGGGCTTGGAGGATTCATTTGGTGTAAATAAGATCCTTCACTTGATAATTATATATAGGATGTTAATTTGGAAAGCAGGGCCTATGCTTGTCGGGATCTTCAGTCGGGCTCTACGCTGTAGCTTTTGCCATGGGAATTGGGATCATAAAATAAATTTGATTTGGGCAAAAGGCTGCCGCTTTGATCCCGTTTAGATTGCCCGGATGCTGCTGCTATTCATGTTTGCCATATCGCCGAATAGCCCGGTGCTTTAGCTCCGGGTAAAGATCCAGTTTTCATTCCGGGCTTCAGCCCAAAACTTCAGCTTCCAAAACGGAACAAATACCGGTGCTTTAGCGCCGAAATGCCGATGCAATGCACCACTATCATTTTCTAACCCGAATTATTAGTATTTCATTAAAGCAATTTCCCAGCTACTTCCTTCCAGTTATTCACCCGCTCATAATCGGTTAACAACAGATTATGCGGTGAGGAAAACAATAATTTTCTGCCATCAAAATCTTTAAAATTCTTGATTCGGTCGTCGATGAGGATGTCAACATTTACGATTTTGTATCCGCAGAAAATAATGTTTTGCCATCCGATAAAGGGAAAATGCTCGGCCAGCCATTCATATTTATCCTGCAGGGAATTAGGGAATTCCATCGCAGCAGAAACTATGAATACGTCATATTTATCCTGAAGTTGTTTCAGCACTTCAACACTATCGGGCAGCACGGCAAGATCACGAAAAAAGCCCTTTTCATTAATGTATTCGTACAATTTCATTTTGGCATGTTCGGGAACATGATGATAAACTTCGTTTCCGGGAAGTATTTGAAGATCGAGAGGGACACCGTAATCACGGTTATAAAGTTTTATAAATTTGGATAGCGGATCGGCAATAACTTCGTCCATATCCACTGCAATTCGGGGTTTTCTTTTAGACATGCTTCAAAAATAGGGATTTCCATTTTTTAAATGTTATTTTTTTAATATCTTTGCAACCCCGCAGAATAGACTCCGGGAATATGTTGAATACATAAATATTGAAAAATGGCAACTAAAATCAGATTGCAAAGATTCGGTAAAAAGGGAAAACCTTTTTATCACGTAGTGGTAGCAGACGCTCGTGCTCCAAGAGATGGTAAATTCATCGA
>CAZGCG010000298.1:0-4665 GCA_964524205.1 uncultured Sphingobacterium sp.
CCAATGCAGGTGTTAGCTTACAGAAAGGCACCGGGAATCATATTCATCATAACCTGATTCACAAATGTCAGTACAACGGACTTGGTTATGGGGTTAGTCATGATGAAGCCAGTTCAACGATCGAATTCAATCATTTCAATGAGAACCGCCATTCATTGGCCGGAACAGGCCGGCCAGGCTGCGGCTATATTGCACGAAATAATGTGGAATTGGGTATCTCGCTGAGCCATAATTTTGATATGCATGGCGGCCGCGACCGTAAAGACAATACAACCATTGCCGGAACCACGATGGAAATGTACAATAATACCTTTTTAGGTCCGCAAAGAGCCGTTGTGATCAGGGGAGTACCCCAGGACAAATGTGATGTACACCATAACTGGATTCCAACACACAAAGATGCGACAACAGCGATCAGAGCAGAAGAAAAGACTTATGCAACTAATAATCTTTATGCCGACGGAAAGATTTCCTGATCTGATTTAATTTTTTTCTAAACAAAAGCTCTTTCAATTGGAAGAGCTTTTTTCCGGCTTTCGCCGGAACACCAAATTATTAAAAATTGATTTTTCCAAAGGATAACCAATGAGAACAAAATACATGCACTTCCTGTCCAGGATATCAACTGTACTACTTATCGTACTGTTAAGTACATTTTCCTCGGCCCAGGAGAAAAAGGAATTAACCATCGTCACTTTCGGTAATTCCACAACAGCCCCGAGAAAGGGGATTGAGAAGGTTTATGCAGTGCGTATCCATGAGGCCTTAACTGATGCCGGGATACCTAATAAAGTAATTAATTCAGGAGTAGGTAGTAATCATACCGGCTCAGTAAAGGATAACGACCGTCCTAAAATCGAACATGGCATGGACAGGTTTGAAAAGGCGGTATTAAGTCATCATCCGGATTGGGTAACACTTAATTTCGGCCTCAATGATGCTTATCAGGACAAAGGAGATGGCACTGCCTCACGTATTCCCCTCGAAGCCTTCATTGCTAATCTGACTCACTTCATCACTGAGATCAAAAAAATTAATGGCAGGGTTATACTTCTGACCCCGAATCCACTAAGTTCAAAACTGGAACCATTCAGGCATGAGCGCCTGAAATTATATAAAGATGCAGTTATCAAGTTATCCAAATCAGAGCATGTTGAGCTCATCAATTCCTGGAAAGTCTTTGGAAAATATGCCCGAAAAAACCCTGGAGGCATGGAGGGGCTGATGCCCGATGGCCTCCATCCGATGGATACAGGTCATAAACTTATTGCTGATGAGGTAGTGAAAATCATAAAGAAAAGGAACCGTTAAATTCCGTATAATTTTCTTGTTCTTCGACCCTGAAGGTGGTCGTATGTTTATAAAAATTTCATTAAACCATGTTCGACCCTAAAGGGGTCGTATGTGTGAATTTTAAATACATACGTCCGCCCAGGGCGGGCGGGATTTCCGTGTTATAATGCTATAAACATTTGACCCCTTCGGAGTCAGTTGAAATAAAATCGAACCATAATTAAAAGAAACTGCTAAAATCAAAGCCTGAACATCTTTTTAGCGTTATCGTAAAGGATTTTTCGTTCAATGGCTTTACTCGCTGAGAGTTTCTTGATCGCTTCTATTGTTCCTGCACCCTGGCAAGCCGGTCCATGGCCTGCATAGTCATCACAATCACTGCCATACAAGAGTTTGTCCTGATGTTTACTGAGAAAGGCGCGTGCATGATCCTCATCCCTTGTCATGGAACTCAGTCCGGAACCTCCTGAAATGTCGCCATACATATTCGCATAATCGCTCATCAGGCGATCTGTTAAGCCACCCGGTGTCACCTTGCCACGTGGATATAAAATATTCTGATCCGCATGATTTTTATCAATATTGGCCCAGAAGGTCTGAGAATGTCCTAAAAAATTCACCTTTGGGAACTTTTCGAGTATTTTATGGAATCGCTCAAAGCCACGGTTATACATATTGTATTGCCAGTGCATCAGTACAGGTACATCGTATTCCTGTGCAAGCTGATAGATTTTTTGCATTTCAGGAGAATCACAATCCACATTGAACTTTAACTCCCCAATCATTTTTGCACCCAATTTCAGATACTTTTCAATTTCAGGAATTGCTCCCGGAAAATCAGGTACCTCACAGGCACCGAATAGCATTTCCGGAGCACGATCTTTCGCATATTGGTAACACACCTCATTCCCTCCTGCTTTTACCTGCAAGCCATTACTCACACCATAATGTGTTGAGCCATAATTCAGTGGCCTTCCACCAGGCAGAAGTATTGTGGTTGTAATTCCCATCATCCGCTGATGTGCCAGCATTTTATCCTGGGTTCTTCCGGCATAATCAGTATGCTGGTGAATATCAATGATCGGTTCAGAAGGCTGAAGTACAGCCCCATTAAGATTTAAACTATAGCCCGCAAGCATTAAACCTGTTCCTGCAATAAAGTGGCGGCGATTGATTGTATTTTTAGTTTCCATAATAACGTTTACGTACCCAATTTACATAATCTTAGACAATAATTCCTAAAGAAATTAGCCCGTCATTGCAATTAAAGTCATGATAGCTGTCATTGCGAGCGTAGTGCTTTGTCATTGCGAGCGTAGTGCTTTGTCATTGCGAGCGCAGCGAAGCAATCTCCTCTCTAATGTTACTAACCGTCATAGGATTGCTTCGTCGTGCCTCCTCAGCAATGACAGGCGTGTTGTCATTGCGAGTGCAACGAAGCAATCCCCTCAGTCACCTGTATTTTACAGACAATAGCTATACATTAATCAAATCTTAATTAACTTTATCTCCTCAAATAAAACTATGAAAGCAGTAAAAGCATATGCCGCCCAAAGTGCGGAAAGTCCACTGGCACCATGGCACTTAGATCGCCGTGAACCCGGGGCAGAAGATGTTGAAATCGAGATTCTTTATTGCGGTGTTTGTCACTCAGATATTCATACTGCACGCAACGAATGGAGAGGAACAGTTTATCCGGCAGTCCCGGGTCACGAGATCGTTGGAAAGGTCACCAGGGTAGGTGATTCAGTTACCCGCTTCAAAGCTGGCGATACTGTTGGTGTAGGTTGTTTTGTAGACTCTTGCGGACATTGCAGCAATTGCAATGACTATCTGGAACAGTATTGTGAAAACGGACATACTCAAACTTATAACTCCTTGAGTCAGGACAAAAAATCGATTACCCTTGGCGGATATTCTACTCATATCGTGGTCAGGGAACGATTTGTACTCAATGTTTCCGATAAACTCCCACTGGCAAACGTTGCCCCCCTACTGTGTGCAGGAATTACCACCTACTCTCCCATCAAACACTGGAATGTAAAAAAAGGTGATAAAGTGGCGGTTCTGGGCCTTGGTGGATTAGGGCACATGGCAGTAAAAATTGCCTCATCTATGGGTGCTGAAGTTACGGTATTAAGCCGCTCAAAAAGCAAGGAAAAGGATGCAAAACGTTTGGGCGCGACACATTTTAAACTTACTTCAGACCCAGAAGTAATGAAATCACTGGCTTCAAGCTTCAATTTCATCATTGATACAGTATCTGCAGATCATGATTACAATGAATACCTGGCACTCTTACGTTCAAATGGAGTGATGATTTTGCTGGGTGCTCCACCCAATCCTGCGGATGTTTCTGCCTTTCAACTGATCGGTGGCCGCCGGAGTCTTGTGGGTTCACTGGTTGGAGGCACCAAAGAAACTCAGGAAATGCTGGATTACTGTGCCGAACATAATATTACTTCCGACATCGAGCTGATCAATATTGACCAGATCAATGAAGCTTATGAACGAACACTCAAAGGAGATGTTCATTATCGCTTTGTAATCGACATGAAATCACTCAAATAAGCCTTGTTTCATGCAGATATTTATTAATTTGTGACATTATCATAAAAAACAATCAATATGACGAAGAAAATTCAAGTTTTGGCAGCAAGTGCGGCATTAATTATTACTGCTTTTAGCAATAATGCGAGTGCTTTTGCAAATTATACCTCAATTCAGGACACAACAAAAGCTCCTGTTGAGAAATTAGCCCCAAACAATAGTTATTCTCCTGCATTCGCAGGTCAAACAAGAATTGCAGGCACAAAAACTAAAACTGCACTGGATGTTAAAGTACTTGCCGAAGGATTGAAAAGACCCTGGGGTATTACCGTTCTACCTGACGGACGTCTGCTGATTACAGAAAAAACCGGCACAATGAAAATTGTCACCACAGCCGGAAAGGTAAGTGAACCTATCACCGGTTTACCGGAAGTAAATTCAGGTGGTCAGGGTGGTTTACTTGGCTTAACCATTGATCCTGCTTTTTCAAAAAACAGAATTGTTTACTGGGTATTCTCTGAAAAAACAAGCACAGGAAACCTGACTGCTGTTGCGAAAGGAACTCTTTCAGCTGATGAGAAAAAAATGGAAAATGTTACTGTCATTTACAGAGCCGATCCTGCTCACCCAAGCATGGGGCATTATGGAGGCAGAATTTTGGTCGACAAAACAGGAAATTTATTGGTTACAACCGGAGAGCGTTCTTCATTGGAAACCAGACCACAGGCACAATATCTAACCTCTGCCAATGGTAAAGTTGTACGCATAACCAAAGATGGCAAACCTGCTCCGGGCAACCCGGTATGGAGTGCTGGCGCAAGA
>CAZGCG010000299.1:0-4660 GCA_964524205.1 uncultured Sphingobacterium sp.
CCTTATTAATTTTGGCACACTCAAAAGTAATTATAAAGATAATTAATTTACTAATTATAAATTTTTGGAGAAATCAATCTCTTATCACACTTATATAACCCCTTTTCGGCGGAGAACCGGGACTTGTAATTAGTATAAAATAATATGTGTCGCTTTTCAGGACAGTTCCATTAAAAGTACCATCCCATTCATTAAGATAATTCTTTTTTGAGTACACTTCCTGACCCTGACGATTATAAATCTTAACTATATTTTCAGGATATTTTTCAATATTGCGGATCACCCAGGTATCATTCTTAGCATCCCCATTAGGAGAAATAAAGTTGGTGGCTATGATTTCATTACCTGTGTCTACAGTAATTTCATTGTTCAGAGAGGACCCACGCAATGACATCAGAGCCGGGATTGAAAGTTCAGGAGCTGGTAATGTAATACTCAGATTCCGTATCTCATGAAAATTAGTGGCACCTCCGGTCGAACCTGCAAAACCATAGCTCAAATTTGCCGGAAGAGTATTTCCAACATATGAATAATCAGATATCAGATGGTGGTTAATTCCTCCAGAAGCTGATCCTTCAAGTATCCATACATTTATAATAAACCCTGTTCCAGAGCTATTTGGCTTCATGTCAATTTGTGCTTTGCGATAACCAGGGCTAGTTGCAGACAGGCCTTCTGAACCTGCAGTTCTTCCATTTATATTACCTCCAATTGTAAATCCTGATCCAGCTCCTGCGGCATTCATTGCTGCGAGGTTTGTGGTTTGAATATTGCTCAAAAATTCATAATTTGAACCAGCCGGGCTTCCAGAACCTGTTCCATTTCCATCTCCACGAAGTGTTAAAGAACTGCTTCGCAGTCCGGGACCACCCTGACGACCTGCGGTAGCTGCACTGAAATTTCCAAACTCATCAAATCCAAAACCTAAATAAGCCTTACTTAAACCGGGCGATGAAGAATTCTGAGCATAACCTAATGAACCTCCGGGTGCACCGATCTGAAATGAACTATTCGCAGTGGCATCGTATAGAAAGAAACTAAGTCCGTCGCCCCCGCTGCCACCATAAGTAAAGTACTCAAAACTTATAGAGAGGCCTTGAGCAGAAGGAAAAGAGGTGGAATTTCTGGCGAATCCGTACTGATTTTTCGCATTGGCATTTAACCGAAGATAACCTGCACCTGTTGGATCAATACTTCCTGAAGTTAGTGCTGTGACTCCACCTGTGATCAATCCCAAAGCTGTTGAATTTCTAAAACTCTCAAAATATGGCAATACACTTTGAGCTTCGATATTGATACTCACATTGCCAGGATTTAAAGCATATAAATTGCCATCTGAACCATTCCATTGAAAACCAGTTGAGCCAACATAATTCTGAACTGGAACAAAACTAATCTGATTTAGATTAGCAATAACAATTTCCTGATTAGCCACAATGTTAATACCATTTAATTTAAGGGCACCATTCAATGGTAGACTAATAACCTTAATCTTTTGAAGTGGTTTATTTTCCTGGCTAATGAATTTGGATACAAAATCTACAGTCGTAAATGGCACTTGTGTATTTTCTGGTGCAGTCTTACTGATGTCAGAAACAACAGGTGGTGTTTCGACACTTTGCCCCGGCAGGGTAATTTGCAGATTACGTACTTCATGAAAGTTATTCTTTCCTCCTGTTCCGGCTGAAAATCCATAACTTAAAAATTCAGGAATCGGATTCGTTGGCATATATAAATAATCCTTAATCAGATGGTGCACTACACCTCCTGAGGAATTACCCTCAGTGATCCAGACATTCACAGTATAGCCGGATACTGAGTTATGAGGAACCAGATCGATTTTTGCACGGCGATAACCCGGACTTAAAGTACCAGACCCTCCTGATAAACGGCCGTCTATCCCACCGGCAATCTGAAATATGTTACCGGCACCTGCATTGGCCATTGAAACTGCATCGGTAGTTTGAATTCCGCTTAAGTACTCATAGTTTGTCGAGATTGCTGCATTCCCATTTCCATCACCACGAAGTGCCACTGAACTTGCCCGCTGACCAGGTCCTCCTTGTCTTCCTGCAGTTGGATTACTGAAGTTTCCAAATTCATCAATCCCAAGACCCAGAAATGCTTTTGAGACACCTGAATTTGAGAAATTCTGTGAATAGCCTAATGATCCTCCAAATCCCCCAATTGAAAAAGGATTTGCTGATGCATCATAAAGGAAAAAGGCTAGTCCATCAGCACCTGAACCCCCATAGATATAATAATCAAAACTGATTGACAGGCCATTCTCTGAAGGAAACAACCTGGAATTACGGGCAAAACCGGTTTGATTATTTTCTTTACTAGTTAATCGAAGAAACCCGGAACCATTGGCATCGACTGTACTTGCTGTAAGGATTGCTGCATTAGGATTTCCTCCCAGGATCAGACCTGATGCAGTGGAATTTTTAAAAGTCTCGGTATATGGTAAAACCGGGCCGGGAATAACCCTAACTGTAAAACTGCGTTCTGCACTATTCTGATCTTCATCCCGTGCAAGCAGCCTGATCTCATAAATATTATCAGCATTTTCATCTGCAGGTTCATAATAATTTTGGCCTGCCATAGTCACAATCCCTGTAAGGGAATCAATTTCAAAATCCGCTGAATCATTTCCTGCAAGACTATATTTAAGACGTCCAATACTTGTGCCCAATATTACAGGAGATAAGCCTTTAAAAAGTGTGTTTTCTTGAATTGTAACCCGATCAATTGAATCAATAGTGAATTCAGCAGGTTCAATTACATCCATTACAGTAAGTTTGAAATCTTCACTTGCCTGGTTTCCGTCTGCATCAGTTGCAATGATCCTTAACTCATACTCATTATCATTATTTGTATCTGTCGGATTTTCGAAATTTCCCGGAATCATATTCACCTTACCTGTGGATGGGTCAATGGTGAATGAAGTTGCATCTGCCCCACCTAAGCTATAGTTAAGACCAGCAGTAATAGTATCCAAAGGCATGCTGTAATCCAGCACAAAACGACTATTAGGATCAGTTTCATACTGATCTAAAGTTGGCGAATAAGTCGATACAACAATTTTTCCTTCATCAGGCTTAAATTCGAGATACCTCATCCAGCCGTTTCCACCATTCAACCTATCCTGATAATCACTAAGTAATGTGTGAACAGTATTTCCGTTAAAGGTATCTGTTCGACGAGTCTCACCATTTGGGTTAATATGCCCACATAGCATCAGAAATAAGTTCGGATTAACTTTTAATTTATTATAAATAGCCTGTCCTTGGGGACCGAAACTTCCATCTGCATTAAGAATATAATGACTACTTATAATTGCCTTTCTATTCGAATGTGCTTTTAATAGATTATCTGCCCAGTCCAGAATCTGAGAATCTGCAAGCGGATCATATTCCAGATTAATAGCAATGAAGTCCATGCCTCCCGCACTGAAAAACTGGTAATTATTGTCATTATTTGTGCCATAATGCCCCCCATAATAATCACGTCCGGCAAACCTGTTGACACCGAAATATTGATTAAACAAATTAGTTGTGCCACTGGCATTTCCGGTAGGTGATTGATCATGATTTCCAACACTGATGCCATATGGAATTCCAAATGGAAGTTGCGTTGAAACCGGGTCTTCAATAATAGCCATTGAAGTATCTGCCCTCATCCATTCTATTGGAGCAAGTGCCCCATCACCGTTTTGGACACAGTCACCCAAATGCGATAAATACTTAATGTTTAACGCACTTTTATTCCTCACAATCCAGTCGGTTTGAGATTTAAAAATTGAGTTATTCCCACCATTGATCTGTCCGGTATAATATTGTGTGTCCGGGATAGGAACAATTGTAAAGTTCCTTGATGGACTGGCTATGATTGGCCGACCATTAATTACCGGGTTAATACCTGTAAATACAGTATTCTCATTTATAACGGTATCCTTAATTGCATTGATTGAAAAGCTTGCAGCCTCTTGTACATCACTAACAGAGATCGTCCAGTCGCGGCTAACTTTGACATTTCCTTCGTCAGTAGCATTTATAGTTAACTCATAAATATTATCTGCATTCGCGTCGGCAGGGCTTTCGAAATTTGCCGGCATCATACTTACGATTCCGCTTGTATGATCAATGCTAAAATCAAATGCATCTGGTCCGCTTAAGGTGTATTTCAAATTCCCATATGGGATTCCGATTATTACCGGAATATTTCCTGTATAAGGTGTATTCTCAGCAATGCTTGCACTAGGAATAGGGTCTATAGAAAACGCAAGTCCAGCTCTCGTAACAGTAAGGGTATAGATCTTGATCGTAGAGTTGCCGGCCGTGCTAACTTTTAATTTAATAGTATTCGAACCCACTTCCAGGGCGAGAGGATCGGATTCGCTATTATTGCCTGTAGGAGTATATTCCCCACTATTTAAATTGTATTCAATAGATGACAGACTATCAACTAAAACCGGGGTGAACGTAATACTACCCACAGAATTGGGAACCGAGGCTGTGTAAATTGTGTCGGCAGGAGAAAATACCGGACTAAGTGCACCCTCGCTGATCAATAATTGTGATAAGTTTTCACTGATTAATTCTCCTCCATCATATGCACCGGCACTGCTTGGAAAAGTTCTCGGATTATTTGCCAGATC
>CAZGCG010000300.1:0-4643 GCA_964524205.1 uncultured Sphingobacterium sp.
TACAAAATCATTCTTTGAGTTGAGCGAATGCATAAATGGCTGTACCCTGGAATTATCATATTTTATTCCGTTTTCAATCGGGAATAGTTCCTGGGAAAATGCCGGAATTACAAATAAAAGAAATGAAAGTGTCAAAAAGATCTTCAAAATTATCAGGAATATGTGGGTGTAAAAATACTGTTCTATTTACTCCCTAACCACAGAAGAGCATTTGTTATCATTTTATTTTGCGATGCATTATCGAGAGTAAATGAAAGCGTACGGTTAGTCCGGTCAATTTTATGCTCATAATCAATATCATTATGCCCCATATTAACGTATAACATTCTATATCTGGTATTGGTCCATACAACAGGATAATAACCCTCGTGCCAGATTTCATGAGGTTTAGGGCCGGTGCCAAGTGGAAAACTCTTTGGGTCTATGGATAACAGGATCTTTATATTGGGATTCGCTTTCAGGTCATTTTTCCATCTGTACCATTCATTTGGAGCTGACAGAAAAGTTCCGGGCAATTTTTTAGCTACCGGGTGTTTAGGATCCTCGAACCGCAATGTGGCGGATGTAGGTCTCCATGTATTACTGCTGTACTGGCCCGATCCTAAAAAATCCTCATGATACCAATCCCAGTTTTGAGGGTATGCCGAAGGACTTAGGGCAAATGCTGAAAAATGAAATCCCATCCAGGCACCACCAGCCTCCATGTATTTTTGAAAAGCTTCCCTTTGCTCCGGCTTCTCAGGTCTGGTATCAAGGAAAAGTACAACCTGGTACCCTGAAAGAAATTTAGTATTCAAGTTATTCCAGTCATTAGTGGCAGCAAACCCAAAATTATTCTCTTCTGCTGTTTTAGGGAACCACTTCAGGGCTTCGGACACATAACTGATATGAGCCTGATCATTTTTTCCTGTATAAAATGCAATTACCTGAAATTTGGGTTTAATAGATATCGAAAAACCATCACTGGAATACAGCAAAACCAAAAACAGAAAATATAATAATATGTATCTGAAGAAAATTGAATGCATCTTATCCTGTTATAATGTAAGGATAAGGTAGATAAAAAATAGAAATATTTAAGATTGAGATTCTACTAACGTGGATCTATCTGGTAAACAACCAGAGGAACACTTCTGTTGGAACTCCGACTAAGATTTGCCATTTGTATAGTAGTCCCTGAACCAGCAAAAACCATTGCAGGAATTTCCATTTGGCTTCCTTTATTGTTCTTTTGGGATTCAATGTCAGTATTTCCGGGCTGAGATTCAAATTTCCGGATCTGTGAGGCTGAAGGATTTAGTATCGATACATTCCCTTTACCTGATTTTTTTTCAGAGAATGTTGCTTTTGAATTTTCAGGAAGTTCAATAATTTTTACAGACTGTATATCAGAAAGCGTGATATACAAGGAGGAACTAGCCACCTGAGCCTTAATTTCAGTGGCAATAAAAATGAAAAGAATAAAGCTCAGTAAGACTTTCATATATTCTCTTACGATAAATATATGAAAAGGTTACAATTAACAAAGAAATATTTTTACCTATTAGGCAATTTATTTGGCGAGACGAATTTCTTAGTCTCAATCTTTCTTGGCTTGATAATGAGCTTAATAGTAAGATTTGCAGGGTTTTCAGAATCAAGAATTACCTGCGGGATATTCTTCTCAACCTCTACTTCCGGAGGCAGATTCGTACTATCCACAGATAGGGTGTATTTACCTATTGGAAGATAAAAGACGAGCTGACCTTCCATATTGGTCTTGGTAACATACCTTACATTGTTTTCATCAGTTGCAACTACAGTTATTCCCTGTAAATTTCGATTGATCTCATAACTGAACTGATCGAAGCTATAAACTAAATTCCCCTTTAAAGTGCCTGTTCTTTTCAGTGGAATTTCCAGCATGTGTTTCTTTTTGTTGAGAACGATGTACTGATCAGGGGCATACCAGCCTTTTGTATTTGACATACTGATACGGTAGCTTTCATAAGGCAACTTCTTGTAAACCACAGAGCCGCCAGCATCTGTGATGAAAGCGACATCATTAATATAAAGCAGATGGCCTTCTGCCCTGGTATCGCCCTGATCAAAAATATTATTCTGGTTCATATCATTGTACACCACTACCTCCAAATCACTATTTGTAGCACCTGCTTTAGGTAAGGATAGTTTTTGAGTAATACCTACTTCCAAAAGACTGAACTGATAGTTACTGAAGCGGTTATGATTGACTGATGTATAAATGCTGGATTTAGGTAAAATATCATACTCTGCCCGGCCGGTCAGAAAACTGCTGCTGCCATAAGATGAATTATTCATTAATGCTAATCCTGCTTCCATTCTTAGCTTATCCCTGTAAAAATTCTTTCTAACTGTTGGGATAATGCTGAAAATCCTAGGAGAATCCTGACTTCTAAGAAAATTATTAACAGCCTCACCAACATAAAACGTCCCGAACTGAAGTGTAGAACTTAGATTAAAGATCCCTCTTTTATAATTGAGATTAGAACGGAAATGAAAGCGCAGCTGTTCGTTAAAGGAAGTGTTGAAATAGCCACTTTCTGCATTAAATGAAAGGTATTGATTATTTGATATTGGATAATTAAAGGAGGAATTAATGTTCCAATAGCTCAATGTATGTACTTCTTTAGTTGAACCGGGTAAGCGGAATGCATTATTAGATTCCTGAAAATATAGCGGTGAAACGGAAGCAATCATTTTTTTGAAAATAGTTCCTGATATTCCTATTTCAGCCCTCAGGGTACTAAACTTAGGCATAAACAACCTGAAAGTTGAGAAAGTTTTAGGTGCATAATAATTATAATCAAATCCTGCCCAGATGTTCGATCTTTCTCTCATAAATGTAATCCGCTCATTAAATGACAAAGCACCTCTCCGCATACCAGGATAATACCCTGAACTGAAATAATTTGAACTGTTGATTACTATTTTCTTAATTGTTCCACTGATATTCAGTCCGGAGGCAAAGCTTGGCTTTACCAAACTGATACTATCCCGCTGTTGAGTATGTCCTGCACTCAAGTTAGCTACAATGCGTAAGCCTTTAAATTTAGAGAGAGTATAGCTATTTCCCAATATGGCACTTTTAGAGTTCTGCAGCGGACTTACTTCATAAATAACATTGGTTGCAAATTCCGAGTTTTCGTTTCTATGGGTATATCCGGCCCATCCTGCACTACCCGAAGGCAAAAAATTATAAGAATCCCTTCCAATCAAATTAGAATTTCCATCTAAAAAACCTACATCATATGAATCATTATTTGTAGTATCATTCAAAAATAGATTTGCCCCCCTTCCACTGAGGTTTATATCCATATTCTTATTGATATTTCCGGCCGTGATGCCCATATTACCGGTTTCATAACTTAGCCAGGTATTCCTCATCATAGGAGGCGAGTAAGCGTTCTTCCAATCTGTATAGTCGAGACTATAACCTAAATTTCCAGACTTAAGTTCAAGGTTACCCTGGCCGTTGAGCAGGTAGGATTCATTGCTTGAGAACATCCCTTGCGAACTGAGCGAAATGCTATTGGCATTATATGAATCATTTAAATTAGGGTCATGATAAGCACGGTCACTCCTGCCGCTTTGGACTCTTACATAAGCCATTCCAAATACATCACCGTTGGAATAAAGTCCGGTAAAGGTTACATCAAACCCTTCAGACTGGAACATTTTTCTGGTAACCGGCTTTGTAATTGTGATTAGTGTATCTGCAGATGGCTGAATTGTAAAATCCAAGGTAGAATGAAATGCCTGATTCTGAAATACAGCTGGAAAGCGATTAATTAGTGTAATACGCTGGGCAGTATTCCCCGGGTTGGAAATTCTGACTGGTATTCTGATGGAATCAGTTGAAGCGTCTATCAGGATACTTGAAACCAATGAAAACATATTCACGTTTCGCTTAACAGAAACCTGCACAATTGTTTCTGTCGCCATAATCAGATTATTACTTTCATCAGAAAGTACAAACCTGATCACATGCCTCTGACCGGAAACAGTTTTTTTAGTGATGAATACTTTGACAGGGATGAATAAACTATCCCCCGGCTTGATTGATACCGCTGTTTTATTCTTACTGATCAGGTTAATACTTTTTTCAGGATTGATATTTATTGTCCCCAGCAGTGGTACAGCTCTTCTATTTACCAGTTTTAAAGTAAGGTCAACAAGTTCTTCATTGGATGCACTAACCAGTGGTTTAGAAGGTACTAAAACAATTGTTGAATCATTTGATTGCGCTTTAAGTTCTACAGAATTTAAAATAGAAAATGATAAAAACACAAAAAAAAGAGCAACAGAGAATACCTCCGGCTTTATTCTAAATCCAGAGAGAAGTCTATTCAGGCAAAATGGATTGCATAAAAAATCTGATATTCTCTTTTTCACTTTAAAGATTCTGAAAACTCTATTCGATTTCTAATTAAAGAATGCTATTGAGGAATAATTACAAACAAAACAGTTGTATTAAAAGTGCCGGTTTTACCTGCCAGTCGGCTGTCATTAGCCGCCGTATAATACCTTAAGTCATATTCAGTAACTTGCTGGGTATTATCAACCATCGGATTGGTAACTATGATCTGATCGACAGTAGAAAGCGCTCTGGTAAAAGTAGATAT
>CAZGCG010000301.1:0-4635 GCA_964524205.1 uncultured Sphingobacterium sp.
TTGAAGAGTTGAACCAGGTATGAAGTCTTCCATAAGAATATTCAGCCTGATTGAAGATCTGGTTTCCATATACAAAGTGCATGAACACAGAAGCATCGAAATTCTTGTAGGAAACGGAGTTTGTAAATCCACCGGTAAATTTCGGTTGTGCACTTCCCAGTACCACGTTATCAAGAGTGGTTGAGGCTAATGGAATATTTCCATCTCCATCCACATCCTGAATATCATAATTACCTGTTGCAGGATTAACACGAAGGATATTCCAGCCAAAGAATGTACCTAAAGGATATCCCTCTTTAATTACGCTGGCATAACCATTAAATCCAAGGGGGATATCACCACCCGGCAGGTTAGTTACTTTGTTCCTGTTGAATGAAATATTGAAGTCAGTAGACCATTTGAAGTCTTTTTTATCAATATTCACAGTATTTAAGGCAAATTCGATACCCTTATTCTCCACATTACCTACGTTCTGTATTGAACTGGTAAATCCTGAAGATCTTGGTAATGAAACGGCAAGCAATAAACCGGAAGTGTTTTTCTTGTAAACATCAGTACTAAAGGTGATTCTTCCTTTGAAGAAGCTCAGATCTAAACCAATATTGGTTTGCTCAGTACTTTCCCATGAAAGGTCAGGATTGGCTAACTGTGTTTGGGAAAGACCACTTGCCCCGATATAGTTGAATCCACCACCAAATAATCCTCTTGAAGTGAAGTTACCAATCTCCTGGTTACCTGTTTGACCCCAGCTTGCTCTGACTTTAACATCTTCTACCCAATTCAGGTCTTTTAAGAAGTCTTCCTGACCCAAACGGTAAGCGGCTGAAACTGAAGGGAAACTTCCGTATTTATTATTTTCTGCAAACCTTGAAGATCCGTCAATACGGTAACTGGCTGCCAAATTGAACTTGTCTTTGAATGAATAGTTCAACCTGCTGAAATAGGAGGTAAGTCCCCAACTACCACCGGTAGAACTTGAGTTCTTGATGGATGCAGAACCGAGGGTCTGAATGGCTTCCAATGCGAAGTTTGTAGCAGAAGCAACTGTTCTGTTAAATTTGGATTCCTGATTAGAGTATCCTAACAATACGTTAAATCTGTGATCTTCTTTAAGAGTTTTACTGTAATTCAGGGTGTTCTCATTGATCCATCCCAAATCCTGAGTCATACTGTTTGTGCCTGATCCATTGGTTGTTCTACCAAGAACAGTTAATTTATTAGGTGGTACAAAGTAGACTTCATCCAGACTAATGTAATCAAGACCAATGCTGCTTCTGAAATTCAAGCCTTCAAGGATCTTGAATTCAACGAATGCATTACCTAAAGCTCTGTTACTGAATGCATCATTTCTAACCTGATCGGCAATAATTAATGGGTTATCAATATTGCTGATATACGGGTCATTTGGATTTAATGAACCATCGGCGTTTCTTGCCGGAACTGCAGGTGATTTTACAATTGCTACGGCTACGATACCATCACGGTCACCAGTACTAACCCTGTCAGTTTTCGAGCGGTTCATACTCATATTGATACCTGCTTTTAATCTGTCATTGATTTTCTGGTCAAAGTTAAATCTGAAATTTCCTCTGCTGAATCCGCTTCCGATAACAACACCGGTTTGATTCAGGTAACTTCCTGATAAAAAGTATTGAGTTTTTTGAGTTCCGCCCGATAATGAAATTTCATTATTCGAAATAGGTGCTCTTCTGAATATTTCTTCCTGCCAGTCAGTAGTGGTTAATGCAGAAGGATTTGCGATTGGCGGCGCATTACCCACATTTACGTTAGCTTCATTAATCAGCTCACCCCACTCAGGGCCTCCTAAAAGAGGGATTCTTTTGGCCACTTCCTGGAATCCGAAGTAAGTATTATAGCTGATTTTTGTCTGATCTTGTTTACCTCTTTTGGTAGTAATTACGATTACACCATTTGAAGCTCTTGAGCCATAGATTGCTGCAGCTGATGCATCTTTTAAGATATCAATTGATTCAATATCATTCGGACTGATATTCGAAAGTGGATTTTGTGGTACTGAACCACCTGCAGCTCCATTGTAATTTCCGGCATTGATTGGCACACCATCAACTACATATAGCGGATCATTTCCTCCTGTGATGGAACTAGCACCCCTGATTCTGACAGTTGAACGGCCACCCGGAGTACCGGTATCCTGTGTGATATTCACACCACCAACTCTACCCTGTAATAATTGTTCAGGACTAGTAATTGGCAGATCTGCGAGTTTCTTGTTTCCAACCGAAAGAGAGCCGATTGCGCTTGAAACGTCTTTCTTGTTTTGTGTTCCGTAACCAACAACAACAACTTCACCCAAAGCCTGCTGATCCTCAAGAAGTACAACATTGATCGTGGTTCTGCCTGAGGTAGAAACTTCCTGAGTTACAAAGCCAATATAAGTGAATTCCAATATGCCTGCATCAGGAATATTTAATGTGAAATTACCGTTAATATCGGTGCTTGCTCCAATTGTTGTATTTTTCAATTTTACACTCACACCTGGAAGAGGCAGTCCTTTTGAGTCAGTTACTTTTCCTTTTATTTCCTGTGGCGGTGCAACTTCTTCAACTTCAATTACAGTTGCTGCAGCCTTAGCTTGTTTTTTAGAAACAATGATTGTTTCATCAACAATTGAATAGGTAAGTGGCTGATCAGCAAAACATTGTTTTAATACTTCATCTAACGAAGAGTTATTCGCACTGATAGTTACCGGTTTTGCTGAGCGTAACATCTGTGTATTATAAAGGAAGCTATATTTAACCTGCTTTTGAATTTCTCTCAAAGCCTTCTCCATCGGAGCGTTTTTGACAGTCAGGTTTATCTTCTGTGCATAGCTGCTAGCATTAACCTGCAGCAGAGAGCTAAGACATAAAATAATAACGAGTTTCATAACCCTGATAAATTTTAATGACATGCAAGGTTCCTTGCACTTAAACAACATGTAAAGTTTCATACATTTGTGAGTTTGGTTTGATTTAAATTATTGGTTTTACGATCGGTTATTTTTAGCACCAAATTCTGCCGGAGGCGTTCGCAGCGCTTCCGGTTTTTTATGCCGCTAATAAAGGGTATTGGTCAAGGCATAACAGTTACCCTCCTTCCATCTACTTTAAAGTGGATAGCACCTGTTAATTCCAGCATTTTTAATAATTCCGAGATATTTTTATCCCGTGAGATTGTTCCTACGAAATCCTTATTGCTCAAATTGCCCTGATAGTCAACGTCTATATTATACCATCTCGAAACTTTTCGCATAATGCTTTCTATATTCTCATTTGAGAACATGAAGTATCCGTTTTTCCAGGCCACTGCTTCGTCAATATCTGCTTCCGATACTTTGATCTTCCCTGTGCCTTTATTTAATATAGCTGCCTGTCCGGGCTCCAGAAAAGCTGTCCCTGATTCTTTTAATATCTGCACAGAACCCTCTACCAGAGTAGTATTAATGCTTTTCTCATCATCATAAGCCATAACATTAAACTGTGTGCCCAGAACTTTTATATCCATGGAGTTGTTTGTACGTACAATAAATGGCATTTTCTTGTTCTTTGTAATGTCGAAATATGCTTCACCCTTTAATTCGACAACTCTTTCTTTACCTATGAAAGCAGTTGGGAAGCGAATGCTTGAGCCGGAGTTAAGCCATACCCTGCTTCCATCAGGTAATGAAAGCTGGTACTGCCCGCCCATTGGAGTACTCAAGGTGTTATATTTTACAGTTTCGATGAGTTTACCGCTTGCTGAATACTCTAACTGTCCGGATCCGGTTTTGCGGATGTCGGTATTATCTTCACTCGCTAGAACGCCGTTTTGGGCATCATCAAGATTGATCTGAGAGCCATCATCCAGAGTAAGTATTGCCCGGTTATCGCCCGGTAATACATCATTCTTAAAACGCGGTGATTCTGTTTTTGCAATTACAGTGGTCTTTTTTTTCAGGTTGTTGAAATACAGTCCTGATGACAGAATTAAAAGTATTACTGCTGCTGCAGCATACCAGGTTCGGATCCTTATTTGCCTGCGTTTCTGTCTGGCAATACTGCTTAAAAGTTCAGAATGGATAGTTTCTTTAACGACTTCCTGCTCCCCCATTTGATCTTTAATCCAATGATGTCTATCGAGATCAATACTGTCCTGATAGTTTTCAATTGCTTCCCTTTCCTTGCTGGTACAATTCCCAGAGAGGTATTTTTCGTAAAGCGCGTTATATTCTTCTCTGGTCATTCTGAGGCTTTAATCTATAGAGTCAATTTTGGAGTTCAACACACATAGAAAAATGCTTTTTTTTGCTTTTGAATAGGCGATATCCTAAAAACAGCGATTTGGCTGGTTTTTAGCTTAAGAATCAAATAGCTTTGTTAAGCATTTAGAATGTTTCAGGAAGTGTAACGAATTTGAATCAGGGCTTAATTATCCCTGATATTTTTCTTTATGTTATTAGATTTAGTAAATTTAAAATTCAAAACCAGCCAAAAGCAAAACCTACATGTCTGAAAAAGCACCTTCTGATGAGATTCTGCTCAATTTGATGAAGGCGGGAGACCTTGACTCTTTTAATGTTTTGTTTGAAAGGTACTGGGAGAAGCTATTCACCACTGTTTTTTCAATCTGTCCGGA